>DAOUDM010000012.1:0-31539 GCA_034431095.1 Dehalococcoidales bacterium
GAAGCACAGTCAGGTAACGGCGCAGTCAAGGTTACCGCCAGCGGCCAGCAGAAAATCCTGTCCATCAAGATATCGGCCGATGTTATCGACCCCGACAATCCAAAACAACTGGAGAAGCTGGTGTTCAAAGCGGTAACCGACGCCCTGGACGAAGCCAAAAAACTGGCTAATAAGCACCTCGGCAATCTGACAGGGGGGCTTAAAATCCCAGGAATAACCGATTAGGTCAGGGAGGAGTTGAATTTGGACATGAATCCGGAGACTACCACAGACTCGATAAGCAGGCTGATACAGGAGCTAGCACGGCTACCGGGCATCGGCCCCAAGAGCGCTCAGCGGCTCACCTACTACCTGCTCCGCGCCCCCGACGAACAGGCCAAATCCCTTGCCGACGCCCTGCTCTCCTTGAGGCAAAATACGAAGCTATGCTCAATATGTTTCAATATCTCTGACGCCAACCAGTGCCCTATTTGCCGCAATAGCGAACGGGATGGCAATAAAATTTGCATTGTCGAGCAACCGCAGGACATTCTAGCACTGGAGCACATCGGAGCTTACCGGGGGCTTTATCACGTCCTTCACGGCGCTATATCGCCCACCGAAGGAGTCGGCACCGACGACATCAGAATCAAAGAGCTACTTTCAAGATTGCGGGGTAACCAGTTGGATGAGGTCATTATCGCCACCAACCCCACTCTTGAGGGAGAAACAACCGCTATGTATCTCAATAAAATAATCACCCCCCTGGGCATCAGGGTTACCCGGCTGGCAATGGGGCTTCCCTTCGGTACCGAGCTTGAATACGCCGACGACGTCACCCTGACCCGCGCCCTCGAGGGCAGGCAGGAATTTTAAAAGGGAATCTCGATGAGCACCACTCTATTAATAATAATTACATTAATAACACTGGTTGTTATCCTGGGTTCTGTTTACCTAGAAATGCGCAGGCAAATTAAGCCTGGAATAAAAGTTTATTTCCCCGACGGCTCAACTCAGGTGAGATATAGAGCTAAAGAGGAAGTTCCCATGAGCATACACATTCAAAACAAGGGCAGATTTGGCTTTCCCAAGCCTGCAGCTACGAAGATAGGCATTTTCATCTATGCGCCCACGACTTTCTTACTAAAAGAGCTTCGAGGTGGTGAGGACCGTGATACTGAGATTGTAAAAGCGCCGTCGGGTGGCATATTTGGAGGTATGCACTATCTAGGTATAGAGGAAACCTTCATCTTATTTCACAAAGAAGAAGAAGTCATAACAGTTGACATGCAGATGCCACAAGATACAGGGAAGTACAGTATTAAAGTTACTATTCTTTCAGAGCAAGGTGATCTAGGTATCCATCAACTTGATATTGTTGTGTATTAACTACACTAATGGAATCATGTCTAAGCCACGCAACTATCAGACAGAGGCCTTTATTATCAAAAAGACCAAGCTGGGTGAAGCGGATAGAATCCTCACCCTCTATACCCCTCATCTGGGCAAGATTCAGGCGGTAGCCAGGGGTGTGCGGCGGCCGAGAAGCAAGCTATCGGGGCACCTAGAACTGCTTACCCATAGCCTGGTATCGCTAGCCAGGGGGAAAAACCTGGATACCGTAATCGGCAGCCAGACCATCAACGGCTTCCTGCCGCTCAAGAGCGACCTTGAGCTTATCTCATACGCCCTCTACATTACCGAGCTGGTCAATCAGTTCACCGCCGACCATATCGAAGATAAACCTCTATTTGACCTGCTGGTTGAAACGATGAATCGGCTATGCCTGGGTGGCGATAAAGAGCTGCTGTTACGTTACTTCGAACTGCACCTGCTCAACGAGGTTGGTTACCGCCCCCGACTGGAGCAATGCGTTTCATGCCAGTCGTCGCTCAAAAACAGCAACGGCTACTTCTGCCCCGGCGCCGGCGGTGTCCTGTGCCCCAAGTGCAGTCATAGCCAGTCTTTCAGATATCATGTTTCCGTCAACGGGCTGGAGGTTTTGAGACTACTACAGGGAGACGACCAGAATACCCCGAACAACCTTAATATAAGCAATAATCTTTACACCGAGCTTGAAAGAATAATGAAACACTATATTAAATACCTCCTGGACAGAGAGATAAAATCAGCCGCCTGGCTGGATACCATGAAACATCAAGCCAGGAAGAGCCGATTATCTTTACTATAACCACAGGATAAAATATAATAACCAGCAGTAATAGTTACACCGGGAGCATAGAACTCTCGTTATCTGTAATCCTGTCTGAAAATAAAGGATAGCTATGGCATCAAGGCTGGAACGCATATCGCAACAAAGGCTGGACAAACTCAAGAGGCTTAGAGCCAACGGCACCGACCCCTATCCACACAAATACAGGCGGACTCATACCGCCGAACAGGCAGTAGCCCTGCTTGAGCAAAACGAAGCCTCGGGTAAAACAGAAACAATAGAAGTCAGTGTCGCCGGGCGTATTATGGCTATCCGCTCGATGGGTAAAAGCGCATTCTTTGACCTGCGTGACGGCTCGGGCAAGATTCAGCTACTATTCAAAGACATCCATAAATACGATGAAATCCAAATCCAACTATTTAATAATTTAGATATCGGTGACATCATCGGAGCCGAAGGCAATCTGATTCGAACAAAGAGTGGCGAACCTACCATTTGGGTAGCGGACTTCACCCTTTTAGCAAAGTCCCTCAAGCCCCTACCGGAGAAGTGGCACGGGTTAAGTGATGTCGAAACACGCTACCGCCAGCGTTACCTGGACTTAATAAGCAATCCAGAAGCGAGAGAAACCTTCAGGATTCGCAGCCGGGTTATCACTGCTATACGCCAGTTCCTCAACGAGCGCGGTTTTCTGGAGATGGAGACGCCAGTACTGCAACCGTCAGCCGGAGGGGCGCTGGCAACCCCCTTCACCACACATCACAACGCCCTCGACCAGGACTTCTACCTGCGCATCGCTCTGGAGCTCCACCTCAAGCGGCTTATCGTCGGCGGCTTTGACAAGGTCTACGAGATAGGACGCATCTTCCGCAATGAGGGCATCTCCACCCAGCACCACCCAGAGTTCACCATGCTGGAAACCTACGAAGCCTATGCCGATTATGAGGACGTTATGGTCATGCTGGAAGAGATGGTCTACGAAGTCAGCCGGCAGGTTCTAAGTAACGGCAAGGCCAAGTCGGGCGAAGATGCCATAGACTTCAAGCCTCCCTGGCATCGTCTCAGCCTGCGCGATGCTATCAGGGAATACAGCGGCATTGACTTCGTTAAATACCCCACAGCCGACGGCCTGCGGGAAAAGATGCGCTCGTTGAATATAGAGGTCGACCCGCAGAAGAACTGGGCTAAGCTGGTCGACGAGCTTCTCAAGAGCTTCGTCAGACCACGGCTCATCCAGCCCACCATCGTCTTTGACTATCCAATTGAAATGTCCCCGCTAGCCAAGAACAAGAAGGGTGAAGAACGTATGGTAGAGCGTTTTCAAGCCTTTGCCGGCGGGGTGGAGATTGCCAATGCTTACACCGAACTCAACGATCCGATTGAGCAGAGACAGCGATTTGAGGAGCAGATGAAGGAACGCATAGGAGACGACGAAGAAAGCTGGACGATTGACGAAGACTTCCTGCTGGCGCTGGAATACGGCATGCCCCCTACCGGCGGGCTGGGGGTGGGCATCGACCGCCTGGTGATGCTGCTCACCAACCAGCAGGCGATAAGAGAGGTGATTCTGTTTCCTCAGTTAAGGGATAAGGAATAGTATATTTTGACCGAAGATAAAGACCTGGTCGCCTATTGCGGTCTCTACTGCGGTGACTGCTTCAGCTACAGGCAAATAATAGCCGACCTGGCACGTGACCTGCGTAAAGAGTTGAGACAATCAAAATTTGCTAAAACTGCCGAAAGCCTATCCGAGGTATCCTTCTTCAAGGCATACCAGAACTACCCTCAGTGCTACGAGGTGCTGGGGGCGATGGTCAAGCTCCGCTGCAAGTCCTGCCGCGCCGGGGGCGGACCTCCTTTCTGCAAGATGAGAAATTGTTGTCAGAAGAAAGGTATCGAAGGTTGCTGGCAATGCGATGATTTTGAAATGTGTGACAGACTGGACTTTCTGAAACCAAACCATGATGATGCCCATATCAAGAACCTTCGTATTCTCAAGAAGGCAGGTGTTGATAGCTTAATTAAAAGCAAAAGGTACTGGTAATCATTTCAAAGGGGTAATCAATTATGCTTGACCTTAAGTTCATCCGAGATAATACCGAAGTGGTGCGTCAGGCGGTAGCCAGCCGCCAGGATACCGCCACGATAGACGATATCCTCAAGCTGGATGGCGAACACCGTCAGCAGACACAGGAGTTGGACAACCTCAGGCGCAGGCGTAAGGAGATTGCCCGCGAGAGAACGCCCGAGGCTGTAGATAAGGGCCGCCGTTTGCGCAACGCTATAAAATCCCTTGAAGAAAAATTAAACGCCCTTGATTGCAAGCTTGAGGACCTGTTACTGCGGGTGCCCAACATCCCCCAGCCCTCGGTGCCGGTGGGCAAGGACGAAAACGATAATGTCGTTGTCCGCTCCTGGGGACAACTGCCCGAGTTCGACTTCCCACCAGCCCCTCACTGGAAGCTGGGGGAGGATTTAGATATCATTGACTTTGAAAGAGGAGCCAGGCTATCCGGCACACGTTTCTACGTCCTCAAGGGCATCGGCTCCCACCTGCAGAGGGCTATTATCAGCTTTATGCTCGACCTCCACAGCCGAGAACACGGATATCAGGAGATATACCCGCCGTTTATGGTCAGGCGAGAGTGCATGGTCGGCTCCGGCAACCTGCCCAAGTTCGCTGATAACCTGTATCACGACGAAGAAGATGACCTGTGGTTCGTGCCCACCGCCGAGGTACCGCTGACCAATATGCACCGTGGTGAAATAATCGCGCCCGGTGTTTTACCCATCTACTATGTCGCCTATACCGCCTGCTTCCGCCGGGAGAAGATGTCCGCCGGCAAGGATACGCGGGGCATAAAGCGAGGCCACCAGTTTGACAAGGTCGAGCTGTACAAGTTCACCGAGCCGGAAAGCTCCAACGATGAGCTTGAGAAGATGGTGGCTGACGCCGAGCGTGTCTGCCAAAAGCTGGGCTTGCCCTATCGCATCAAGGAGCTGTGCACCGCCGACCTCGGCTTCGCCTCTACCAAGTCCTACGATATAGAGATGTGGGCTCCCGGTTGTGCCGAGTGGCTGGAGGTAAGCTCATGCTCTAACTGCGGCGATTTCCAGGCACGCCGGGCTAACATCCGCTACCGCCCCTCCCCAGAAGCTAAACCCCGGTTCGTCCACACCCTTAACGGCTCCGGGCTGGCGCTGCCCCGGGTGGTCATCGCCATAATGGAAAACTACCAGCAAGCCGACGGCAGTATAGTTATTCCCGAAGTGCTACAGCCTTACATAGGGGAGAAGGTTATTAGGTAAACAGTCGTATGTTTAATAAACTCCTTGATAATTTCGCTAAATATAAGATAAAAATAACCGTTATTACACTTCTTATTTTATTTTTCATTGTTTATACAATAGCTTCTCGTAATTTAGAGCCTGCTGAATCGTTATCCTTTTCAATGCTAATTGTTGCTGGTTTAGCGGCTATTATTGCATGTATTGCTGTTATATTAGCAAAAGAATCTCTTGATGCAACAAATAAAGCATTAGAGCTTACAAGAACTTCTATAAGGCCATTACTATATACGTCTGGCTCTATAAAAGTGAAAAGGGTAGAGAAATACATAACATTGCAATTCGATATTCTTAATTCAGGTTCATTACCGGGTGAAAACGTTAATGCATACATTGACTTCTTTGAAGATAGCGAAGAAGTTACTGAAGATAATTTAAGTAATAGATATACACAAACCACACGAGAATCGGAATTTTCACTATTATTCCCAAACAGCATCTACCACGAAATATATATCCTTGATTTAGAAGAAAAGAATGACCTGGAATTGTGGAATAGCATTAAGGAAGGGAAAACTAAGTACCGAATACGTATAATTTATAATAGCCTCGGTAGGAGACATTTAACAATCAAGACAGAAAATATAGTAAAACCAGAATGGGAAGACAAACTTTTAACAACATCGATTCTGCCACAAAAATGGGAGTAGCAGTAGTTAGACCTCTCTATTAATATCTGATGCTCCTTTGCCTCACTCCGGAAATGGCACGCCCTCGACCTTGCCCTCCCCGGAAACCTTTGTAGCCACGTAATCGCCGGCGTCCTTCTTCTGGTACATGGTCGGGGCGGCAATCAGCTTCAGCAGCTCGATGAACTTCTGCATCTGCGAGGATATCTCCTCTTTCTCGAACTGTTTGGTGCTGGAGAAGACAAATATGCCGTTGACGCATTTGGACTCGGCGCATATCCTGAGCAGGGTCTCATAGGTGATGCTGGTCCTGAGACCGACAATCAGCTTCCAGATGCCAGTCCTCAACCTGTTGACAGCCGCCAGATTGGCGATGGCATCGTTTAGGTTTTCGATGTTTATGGTGCCCTTAACCTGAATTACACACCTTACCGCCTCCGGGTTGACCACTATTATATCCCCGGACAAAAACAATGGCCCGTACTCGGCGGCGCTGTAGACTATAATATCGCACTCGCGGCTTGCCTGCCCGTTCTCCGCCAGTATCACGCCCCGCCTGGCGGCAAAGTAATCCGATATGCTCTCCCGGACGGCGTCCATAATTATCGCTTCGTAATAGTCACCGATTACCTTGGGATCCTTCAGCAGTGAGCGGATGATATCCTTCTGAATGAGTATCTTCTTCTGCACATTCTTATAGTATTGTTTCACTTATCCCCCCTTAACATTTAATCCAGCCCGTAGTAATTTACTCGTCTTACAGGTATAATAATTATTGCTCTTACTTCGGAGGGGTGTCCGAGTGGTCTATGGTGACGGTCTTGAAAACCGTTGTCCCCGCAAGAGGACCGTGGGTTCGAATCCCACCCCCTCCGCCATTATTACTACTTAATGGACACCTTGTTCAGCATGGCAAATCCCAGCGGGTTCAGGCTGTAGCCGCTGACATAGGGCTTGGTCAGGACATAGCTTTCCCCGAACCATAAAGGAATACAGGCGGCATTGTTAACCAACAGTTGCTCCGCCTGCCGATAGAGCTCCAGGCTTATCTCACTATCCAGCTCGGCACCTGCCAGCTCCAGCAGGGCATCCACTTCCTGGTTGCTGTATTCACCAATGTTGTTCTCAGAGCCGCTATAGAACAGGACCTCAAGGAAATTCTGCGGGTGCGGATAATCGGCGCCCCAGCCCCAGTAGAACATCTCGTCCTTCTCCTCCATAAGGCTGTATAGGAACTCCTTCGGCTCCAGTTGCCTCACCTCGACCTCCACCCCCAGGTTGACACGCCACTCATTGATGATAGCCTCAAGCCCCGATGATATGAGCCCTCCCCAGCCCCCGGTGGTTATCGTTATCATCGGCAGGTTGGTAACATCGCCATACTCCGAGGCGGCAATTAAAGCCCTGGCTTCGTCTACATCATAGCCAAGCCCCGATAAATACTCGTTGTAGCCGGGCATATCCAGCGGCAGGATGCCATCCGCCCGGGTTACGGTATCCTTGAACACCAGCGATACCAGCTTGTCCTTATCTATAGCCATCGAGAAGGCTCGTCGAATATTTATATCGTTAAAAGGCGGATCACTGCAGTTGAAGCCGATGTAAATCAGGCTCATCTCAGGGACTACTGTTAAGTCCTGGTAAAAATCGCCTGCCTCGTCGGTTACCTTATCGATATAGGACATACCAACCGTGGCGACATCAATCTCTCCCGTCTCGTATAGGTTCATCTGTATTCCCGCCCACAGGTCATAGGCGATAAAATCAAGTTTAGCTTTTTCCCCGTAGTAGAGGTCGTTCTTTTCAAGAACAAGAAGGCTGTTCTCGTCCCATTGCCATAGCCTGAACGGGCCGGTGCCATTAGGCTGACGCCACCAATTAGCCCCCTCCGCCACATTGTCTCCATCCACGACAAAGCTGGTAGCGTAGGTCATCTTGTATAGAAAATATGACTTGGGCTCGTCTATAGTCACCCTGATAGTGTAATCGCCAACGACCTCGACGCCGCTGATGGTTTCGCTTTCCCCGGCCAGCACCTCATCCACACCGACGATATCGCCCAGGTAGGTAGCCGCTGTCTGTGAGCCGGTAGCCGGGTTACAGGCTCGTTCCCAGGAGTACTTGAAGTCCTGAGCCTTGACCCGCTTACCATCATGGAAGTAGACATCGTCCCTCAGCTCGAAGGTATATACCCGGCCATCATCGCTAATATGCCAATCCCGGGCGATGTCCGGAACCGGCTCAAGATTATCGTCAAGGCGTACCAGCCCGCTAAAGAGCTGGAGAATATATTCGTTGGAAGTAGCATCGCCGGCCAGAGCCGGGTCAAGCGTATAGGGGTCTATGCCATAAAGATTCAGGACATCACCCTCAACGGTGCCTGTCGTTGTCTCCCCCGAATCGGGCTGACAACCTCCCGGTACATAGTACACCAGCAGGCTGCATACCAATACCAGCGAGATAAGCGCCAGTATTACTCTCTTCATCGTCTGGCCCTATATCTATAATACATTTTCTAGAACAAGCCTTCCCTTTTCAGACTCAGGTATTTATTATCCCCGATGATTACATGGTCAAGGACGTCTATGCCTATAATCTCTCCGGCTTCAGCCAGCCTCTTGGTCAACTTTATGTCATCTTCCGATGGCGTGGGGTCACCCGAGGGGTGGTTATGAGCAAAAATAACCGAGGCGGCGCTGGCTGATATCGCCTCTTTGAAGACCTCCCTGGGGTGGACGACACTGGCATCCAGACTACCTATCGATATCTCAGCGACCTTTATCAAACGGCTACGGGTATCCAGCAGTATTGCCAGGAAGTACTCCTTCTTTTTACCCTTCAGCCGCCCCGTTACCAGGCCGGCTACATCCTCCGGCGTCTTTGTCAATGGCTTTGCCGAAGCTGCATTCGAAACTTCCAGTCGGTTAGCCAGCTCAAAGGCAGCCTTAATCTGGGATGCCTTGGCCAGACCAATCCCCCTAATCTGGGATAGTTCCTCTACCGAGGCGCCGGCAATGCCACCAAGACTGCCAAACTGGCTTATCAGCCTCTGAGCTGTTACCATAACCGACTCACCGGAGATACCACGGCCAAGAATCAGGGCGATAATCTCCTGCGCCGAAAGGGACTCGGCACCGTATTTCTGCAACCTCTCCCTGGGCCGTTCAGCAACGGGTAAATCGTGTATGGTAAAGGACTTCTTTTTATTTATATCCATAATCGCCCCTCGGCTACCATACCCGGCGGCAGTATAACAACTTTCTCCGGGGCAGAAAATATACCGGCCTGTGCCGGTGATATTATATGCTCTCCTCCCGCCTTGTATTTGGCAGTGGCGGAGTCCCACCACAAAGAATCCAGACCGTCCATATCAAAGCCGTAGACGCTTATAAAGGCATCGTCATAGCTGCTACCCTGCTTGAAGACGCCGAGCAATTCAAACATCTTTTCCTGATCGTAGCTGCCAATCAGAAACTCTACCAGGCTAAGGCTTTGGGCATAAGAAAGGTAGGACTTCTCGGCGTATGCCGAGAAAGGGCTTGCCAGAGTGCGCACCGAGATAAGATTGCCCTGGTCTATTGCCTGCGCCAGATAGTCACGATACACCGATTCCATCTCCCCCTCGGCATACTTTGATATCCCCTCATTGAGCCAGGTGGGTATAGAGCTATAGGGGTTCGAGGTCATCTGGTGTGTCACCAGATGCGCCAGCTCATGAACGATGGCTCTCTTGCCCCATTCAATATTCTCCGGGGAGATACCGATAGCTATAGCACCCTCCCTGGTATATGCCACCCCCCCGACCCACTCCTGGGGGAATATCATCGCACCCTGCAAATCATAGGAGCTGGCGTATACATATACCCTGACCGGCTTTTCCAGGCTGGCGCCGGTATCCTCGGCCAGCCTAGCCAGTGCTTCCTGCGCCGCCGCCATCAGTTCTTGGGCAAAGGAATCATCGCCGTAATACCAGTACAGGCTTATATTGCCCTCGGTCAGACTCTGCCACGAGTAGCGGTTATCGTCGAAGTTCACCTGCTTCCTGGCCGTTATATAACTACTACCCTCGGCATCGGTTATGGTCCACCAGTACTCGACCACGGTCCCGGAGGGCATACCGCCCGTTTTTATCATATCCCAGCTCCAGCTAGCAGCGACCGAGGTGTCGGGCACAATGTCAATCTTGACCTCACTGGTTACTTTGGCAAAGCCTTCGCGGTCAACGACATAGTGCAGGCGGACGTCGGTAATATCAACCCCGCTCTCAATGGACAGGTTGAAATCGATTGAATAGGGGAATACCGCTTGTGCCGATGCCACCGGCACTTCTATCTCGGTCTGGGCGTTAACCGGGCTTAGCACCGTCATCAGCAAGACCAGGGCGGCAACCATAAAAAGCGTCTTCTTAATCATCTTCCCTGCTCAGTCCGGCTCTGAGATAAGCGGTGATAAAGTCATCCAGCTTCCCGTCCAATACTGCCTCGGTATCACTGGTCTGATAATCGGTTCGGTGGTCTTTTACCATCTTATAGGGATGAAGGATATAGCTCCTAATCTGGCTACCCCAGCCGGCGACGATGCGCTGCCCCTTGAGCTTGGCCCTCTCCTCCTCCCTTTTGGCTAGCTCCAGCTTTAATAGTCGCGCCTGCAGAATCCTCATGGCGTTTTCCTTATTCTGGTACTGGGATCGCTCGCTCTGACAGGAGGCTGACAGCCCCGTCGGCAGGTGAACAATCCGCACGGCGCTGCTCGTCTTCTGCATATGCTGACCTCCGGGCCCGCTCGACCTGAAGGTATCTATCTTCAGGTCTTCGAGGGACAGTTTGATATCGACATCCTGTTCCGCTTCCGGCATTACCTCCACCAGGGCAAACGAGGTATGCCGGGCATGGTCGGCATCGAAGGGGGAAAGTCTGATCAACCGGTGGACGCCGTGCTCCGATTTCAGATAGCCGAAGCTGTATTCACCACTGACCTCGACAATGGCACTCTTTATACCGGCTTCCTCGCCCTGAGAGGTGTCCATTACCTTAGCTTGATAATGGTGGCGCTCAGCCCAGCGAAGGTACATCCGGAGCAGCATCTCCGCCCAGTCCTGGGACTCGACACCCCCGGCGCCGGCGTGTATGGCGAGTATGGCATTGCGGCTGTCATACCTGCCACTGAGAGATATTTGAAACTCCATCTCTTCGAGGCGAGAGCTGACTTCCTCAACCTCAGACTCAATCTCGGTAGCCAGCGAAGCCTCGTCCGCCGCCGACTCCAGTGCAACTAGCTCGGCAATGTCGTCCACCCTCTTCTCCAATTCCCACCACCTGTCCACCACCCTTTTCAGTTCAGCCAGACGCCGCATTGTCACCTGCGCTTCTGCCTGATTCAGCCAAAAATCGGGCTGGGCTGATTGTTTTTCCAACCCGGCTATCTCCTTCTCCTTGTCAGCTACGTCAAAGATGCACCATTGCTATGGAGATTCTCTTTTTTATATCGTTTAACCTGGCCTTTAGCTCCTGCACCATTCTCTCCTATCGTCGCCGTGTTTTCATCATCTATATATCCGATTATATTTATACAAAAAGCCCGATGCCTTGCTGTTTGTTCAGATTGCCGCCGGCAGCCAGGTGCGCCAGCCTCGTCGGCTCGGGCAGGCGATAGCCCCGACAGCATTTCAACACCCAGTATATTGCATTCTGAAGGCTGATTTCATGTCCCGTGGAAACATACACCGGCTTTACTCCCGTCTTCGTCCGCAGGGCGACGCCGACAGTCTCACCCCCATCCACCATATCGACGTAGCTACCGGATTCTCCATCAGGCTCTTTGTGATTGCCACAGAGCCGGGACTTGGCACAGCCTATCGTTGCTACATCCAGAAACAAGCCTATGTGACAGGCAAGACCCATCCGCCGCGGGTGGGCGATGCCCTGCCCGTCGACTATAACTATGTCAGGGATACAGGAGAGCTTCTCAAAGGCAGCAAGAATCAACGGGGACTCTCGAAAAGACAGTAGACCGGGGATATAAGGGAAACCGAGCCTCCCCTTAGCCACCTCCACCGCCACCAGCTTTAGCTCGGGGAAACTTAGAACAACCACCGCCGCTTGAGCCATCTCGCAAGCCCTGCCGACGGCAACATCCGCTCCGGCTATAAAGCGCGGTGCTATAACCTCACCGCTCCTGGATATCTTCGCCGAAAGCTGTCTCTGTATCTTTCGTGCCTCTTCGGTACTCATCCACCAATCGTGCAGTTTATTTACTTTCACAACTACAATTATAGCGACTATATCAGCTCGCTGACAAATACATCACTTTCTGCATATGTTATCTGCCGGTATTGACAGCCCTATTAGTTATAGTGCATAATATCACCGAAGAAATAAATATATGGTAAAGATTAGGCTCAGGCGAATAGGCGCCCCCAAGAAACCAAACTATCGGTTGGTAGTAGCCGATGCCAGAGCCCCCCGGGACGGGGCGTTTATCAGTATTATCGGCCACTATAATCCCCTTACCGACCCGGAGAGTATAGTCATTAACGAAGAAGAAGCACTGAAATGGCTGAAGCAAGGAGCTCAACCCACAGCTACTGTCGCCAGACTGCTATCAAAGGCAGGTGTTATGGATAAGTTTAAGGCAACAAAGGAGAAAACATGAAAGACCTAGTCGAATACATCGCCAAATCACTTGTCAACTCGCCAGATGACGTGGTAGTTACTGAGGAAGAAGGGGAAGATGGTGTAATCTTCAAGTTGCAGGTCGCCGATGAGGACAAGGGAAGAATTATCGGCAAGCAGGGTCGGATAGCTCAGGCGATACGCACCCTCATCAGGGTGAAGGCGGCAAAAGCCGGTACCAGAGCTACCCTTGATATTATCTAAAACAGCCTAAGGCTTTCTCAATATAGTATTTATTCTCCCGAATATCTACTTGCTTCCAGTAAGTCTCAAGCCGATAAGCACAATTATCCCCTTGGCAAATACAGACATAGGGCTATAGTCTATTATCTATCTAATGGTCTGTTTAACGATTTAGTTAGCTTTATGCGTTAAGAGCCTAGACCTGCGGTCTTCTCTTTCTTCGTCTCTCAACTATCTTGAGCCGGATAAGAGAGCGGCGTAAGGCGGCTTCGGTTCGAGCAGTATCAACACCCGGGGCGTACTTCTCTTCCAGCCTCTTTTCGGCACGTCTCTTGGCCTCTTCAGCCCTTGCTATGTCAATCTCCTCAGCCCTCTCCGCCGAATCTGCCAGCACTATAACCCGGTCCGGCCGTACCTCAAGAAATCCACCGGAAACAGCTATATAGAGCTCTTCGCTGCCCCTCTTTACTATCAGTTCACCTGGCTCAAGCATGGTCATCAACGGGGCGTGGTGGGGCAGAATACCCAGCTGCCCCTGGACACCGGGGGCGATAACCATATCCACATCCTCGGAGTACACGGACTGCTCGGCGGTAACGATATCAAGCCTTATCGGAGCCATATTTATCAATCCACCTCTATTTTATACGCCTATCTTTATTCCTCTTCCAGTTTCTTAGCCGCTTCTATTGCTTCCTCTATAGCCCCCACCATGTAGAAAGCCTGCTCCGGCAGGGCGTCATGCTTGCCATCCAGAATCTCCCTGAAGCCACGAACGGCTTCTGCTATCGGCACATACTTACCCGCCCTGTCGGTAAATACCTCGGTAACAAACATTGGCTGGGTCAGGAACCTCTGTATCTTGCGGGCGCGGGCAACGGTCAGCTTGTCCTCCTCGCTTAGCTCCTCCATTCCCAGAATGGCAATTACATCCTGTAGGTCCTTGTATCGCTGAAGAACCCGCTGAACTTCACGGGCTACCTGATAGTGTTCCTCGCCGACCACCTTGGGGTCCAGTATGCGCGATGTCGATGCCAGCGGGTCAACCGCCGGATACAGTGCCTGCTCGGATAGAGACCTATCCAGGGCAACGACGGCATCAAGGTGACCGAAGGTAGCCACCACACCGGGGTCGGTATAGTCATCAGCCGGGACGTATATTGCCTGGAAAGAGGTAATAGAACCCTGCTTGGTCGATGTAATCCTCTCCTGTAGCGCACCCATCTCAGTAGCCAGTGTCGGCTGGTAGCCCACCGCCGATGGCATTCGCCCCAGCAGAGCCGATACCTCCATTCCTGCCAGGGTATAGCGATATATGTTATCGATAAAAAGCAGAACGTCCTGGTGCTTGACATCGCGGAAATACTCCGCCATTGTCAGTCCGGTCAGCCCGACGCGAAGGCGGACCGCCGGCAATTCATTCATCTGACCGAAGACCATAACCGTTTTGCCTAAGACGCCGGATTCCTTCATCTCATTCCACAGGTCGTTGCCTTCACGAGACCTCTCCCCGACACCGGCGAATACGGAGAAGCCTCCGTGCTCGGTGGCGATATTTCGGATAAGCTCCATGATGATAACCGTTTTACCAACACCGGCACCGCCATAGGCACCTATCTTACCACCCTTGACAAAGGGCGTAATCAGGTCAATAACTTTTATACCCGTTTCCAGAGTCTCTGTCGTCGTCTCCTGTTCATCAAAAGCCGGGGGGTTGCGGTGAATCCCCCAGTTGTCTTCACCCTTGACCTCTCCCAGATTATCCAGCGGCTGGCCCATAACATCAAACAGTCTTCCCAGGCAGGGCTCTCCGACAGGCACCATCAGCTGCGCTCCGGTATCTATCGCCTCAACACCGCGGGCGAGGCCATCCGTCGGCTGTAAAGACAGACACCTGACCCAGTTGTTGCCGATATGCCCCTGGACCTCAAGCACCAGTTTGCCACCATCTCTCGCAACCTCAATAACATTAAAGAGCGCTGGCATCTTGTCCGGCGGGAACTCAAAGTCTACCACCGAACCTATAACCTGGGTTACTTTACCCTTAACCTTAGCCATAATAACCTCCTATTCCAGTGCCGCGGCGCCACCGGTTATGTCCAGGAGCTCATTGGTAATCATCTCCTGACGCGCCTTGTTGTATAGCAAAGTCAACTCATCAATAAGCTCGTTGGCATTTTCTGTGGCGTTACGCATAGCCACCATTCGTGCCGATTGCTCACTGGCAATCGCCTCCAGGACGGCATGGTACACCTGCATCTCGACGAAACGCGGCAGGAGCCCTCCCAGAACTGCCGCCGTGTCCGGCTCGTATAGATATTCCACGTTTTGCGCCGCCGATATCTCTGCCGGCTCGACCGGCAACACCTTCTCTATAACCGGTCTCTGTGACATGGTATTGATAAACTGTGTATAAGCCAGATATACCTCATCAATGGCACTGCTATTAAAGTCCTCAATAATGATATGAGAGATAGGCAGGGTATCGAGCAGACCGGGGCGGTCGCCGAGGTCGGTGAACTCGGCGACGATGTTCTGACGACTCCGCCTCATAAAGTCAAGCCCCTTGCGACCGACGGCAATAAGTCTTACCGGC
The DNA here is from genome assembly GCA_034431095.1 of Dehalococcoidales bacterium. Lineage (GTDB taxonomy): Bacteria > Chloroflexota > Dehalococcoidia > Dehalococcoidales > W693 > W693. The sequence goes on from DAOUDM010000012.1 coordinate 15,580, forward strand.
GCACTGCTCTCCAGTAAGAAGCCGGCTGTCTTACGGTTTATGTTGCTGACCAGTCCGCCTGCCAGCCCGCGGTCGGAAGTTATATGGACGACCGATATATTTGCCACCGTTCGGCGCTGCAGTAACGGGTGCAACTCACTACCCTCCACGGGCAATGCGGCCAGAGCCGCCATTACCTGGGTTATCTTTTCCGAATAGGGGCGACCCGCCAGGCCACGTTCCTGAGCCCGCCTCATCCTGGAGGCGGCAATCATCTCCATAGCCTTGGTAATCTTGGATGTGCTACGAATACCCTTAATCCGGCGCCCTATTAAACGAATATTAGCCATCTATTTAAATTGTGATTCAGTGTATTCTATGCAATCATCGGTGAATTTGGCAGCCAACGTCAGAACCTTGTCGACATCCTTGGCGTCACCTATCTGTTTGTTAGCCTTGTCTATATTATCCTTCATATACTTTTCATAGGATCTGTACTTTTCCTCCCCCAGCGAGGCAACCCTGATTCCGGCGAGGGTGAAGAAAAAGGCAACGCCCTGTTTACCAAATTCTTTAGCCATCCTCAGTTGATTTTCCTCCAGCTTCTTAATGCGCTCCTCTACCCCTTCCATTAATCGTTCCTCCTTCTAAAATTTACTCGGTGGAAAATCCCTTCTTGAATTCCTCAATAGCCGCTTTCAGCTTCTCTTCCGTGCCACCACTTAGTTCTTTTTTATCGGCAATCGTCTTGCCTATCTTGGGATGCATCGTGTCCATAATCTTGAGGAAATTGTTTTCAAAATCCACTATCTTATTAACCGGTATATCATCAACATAACCGTTGATAACGGCATATAGAATCATAACCTGATTTTCCATCGTCATGGGGACGAACTGGTGCTGTTTTAGCACCTCGGTAATTCGTTGCCCCCGTTCAATCTGGGCTCTGGTGGCTTTATCCAGTTCGGCGGTACCGAACTGGGCAAAGGCGGCCAACTCACGGTACTGAGCCATCGCCATCTTGAGCTTGCCGGCAACCTTTCTCATCGCCTTGGTCTGGGCAGTACTGCCCACCCGTGATACCGATAGTCCGATATTGAGCGCCGGTCTTATACCGGCGTTAAAAAGGTCGGTCTCGACATAAATCTGGCCATCGGTAATAGAGATAACATTCGTCGGTATATAGGCGGTGATATCCCCGGCTTGAGTTTCAATGATGGGCAAGGCGGTCAGGGAGCCGCCGCCCTTTTCATCATTCAGCCTGGCTGCCCTCTCCAGCAACCGGCTGTGCAGATAGAAGACATCGCCAGGATAGGCTTCACGACCCGGCGGCCGGCGCAACAGTAGCGATAGCTGGCGATATGCCCAGCCGTGCTTGGAAAGGTCATCATATATAATCAGGGCATCCTTACCCTGCTCCATAAACTCCTCACCGATGGCACAGCCGGCATAGGGAGCCAGATACTGCAGGGCAACCGATTCCGATGCATTGGCGGCAACAACAATAGTATGCTCCATCGCCCCATAGTCCTCAAGATTGGCCACTACCTGAGCTACCTTGGAAGCCTTCTGCCCAATGGCAACATAGATACATATTAAATCGCCACCTGTTTGGTTAATGATGGTATCGAGGGCGATAGCCGTCTTTCCGGTAGAACGGTCGCCGATAATGAGCTCCCTCTGTCCACGCCCTATGGGGATCATACTATCGATAGCCTTGATACCTGTCTGCACCGGTGTATCCACCGACTTACGGTCGACTACATTGGGTGCCACCCGCTCCAGGGGCCTCACCTTCTTGGTTTTTATAGCGCCTTTTCCATCCAGCGGTCGTCCCAGGGGGTCAACAACCCGGCCGATAAGCTCCTTGCCCACCGGCACCTCGGAGATACGCCCGGTAGCACGCACCTCGTCACCCTCTTTAATTCCGGAGTCGTCGCCGAGGATAATCGCGGCCACACTGTCCTCCTCCAGATTGAGAGCAATCCCCATAACATCGCCCGGAAACTGAAGCAGCTCATTATACTTTGCCGCCGCCAGCCCGTAGATACGGGCAATGCCGTCACCCACCTCTATTACTTTGCCTACGTCTATCATTGTTACCTGAGCGCCAAATTGCTCAATCTGCTGTTTAATTATCGATACAATATCCTGTCCTCTAGTTGTCAATTAAGCCACCTCCTGACCACATATTTCTATGTCTCATTCTAGCCCAGTTCTCGCTTAAGCGCCTCCAGCTTGCCCCGTGTACTGCCGTCCAGCAGCTTGCCTGCCACCCTGACCACCACCCCACCTATTAAATCAGGGTCTACTTCATGCTCAAGTATTACCTTTTTACCAATTATATCGCCGAGCCTCTCAGTCAACCTCTGTCTGTCCTCATCATCTAGGGGGACGGCGGTGGTTACCTCAGCCCGTTCAATGTTATGATAGCTATCCAGCATGTTCTGGTATTCAGCACCAATATCAGTCAGCATGCCGAATCTACCCTTTGCAAGCAGCAGGTAAACCAAGTTCAGCACCAAAGGATTTGTATCGCCCAGTCTCTCCGATAGCAGACTGGCTTTATCTTCAAAACGAATACCCGGGCTTTCCAGAAATAAGGCAATCGTCTTATCTTGGCCAAGCCGAGCCATCTTTTCCAGCTCGGACTGCCATTCGTCCAGCCGTTGCTCCTCCAGAGCTATCTCAAATGCTGCTCTAGCATAGCGCCGGGCAGAGTATCTCCTAGCCATTATATTCCCTCAACACAGTAACTAATCTTCTTTTTTAGTAGTGCTTTCCTCGAGCACCTTATCAATAAGCTGACGGTGCATCTTTTTATCCAGCGAGCGGTCTATAACCTTCTCCGCCGCCATTATGGTCAAATCGGCGAATTCCTTACGCACTTCACCGATGGCATCATCCCGCTCCCTCTCGATTTCGACACGCGCTCTACCTATAAGCATCTTCGCCTCTTTCTTAGCCTCATCCTTTGCTTTGAGCTTCATCTCCTCCCCGGCCTGCATCGCCCGGTCTATCATCTTCTGCCCTTCCTTACTGGCATCTCCGATTCGCTTCGACGTTTCCTTCTCCGCCAGAGCCGCCTGCTCTTTAATATACTCGGTCTGCTCCATACTCTCCTTACCCCTGCAGGAACGCTCATCTAGCATCCTCATCAGAGGTTTATAGGCAACCAAGTACAAAAGACCAAATAAGACAAAAAAACTTACTAGCTGAGATAATAATACGGATAGGTCTATGCCCAAGCCTTGCATCTTTCAACCCTCATAAATATTTCCTTACTAAGATTTTCTATACAACCAAGGCTAGAAGAATAGCAACAATCAGGGCATATATAGCTACAGCCTCAGTGAGACCGGCTATCAATATCATATTAGTGAATATAGGCCCTCTTGCCTCTGGGTTACGGGCTATCCCCTGTAATGCGCCAAATCCGATAAGCCCAAGACCTATACCAGGACCCAGTGCCCCCAAACCAATTGCCAAGCCTACAGCTAAATATTTCAATCCTTCTTCCATTTTTTACCCCCTTTTTAATATAAACTGCAATATAGATAGGATTTCTAGTGCGCCTCCTCATGAGGCATCACGGCAACAGTAACATAGATAAGCGTCAGTCCGGCGAATATAAGCGCCTGAATAAAGCCGATAAGCAGCTCCAGCCCATAAAATGGAACTGCCAAAACCCATGGTATAAGAAAAGCGACAACTAAAAGCAGGATCTCACCGGCGGTCATATTACCGAAAAGTCGGAAGGTGAGACTTACAATGCGGATAAACTCACTCAGAGCCTCCAGAAAACCGATAAATATGTAAATGGCACCATATACTAATCCGAATCCGCCTTCTTTAAGTTTACCTTTTAATATCTGACGCAACCCATTTCCAAACTCCTTAAAATTGATAAACTTTTTCATATATCTGATGCCGAGTCTACGCAGGGCGGTTATTTCAACGAATACAAACGAGACCAGAGCCAGGGCCAAGGGCATATTAATATCGGTATTAGCCGGTCTCAGCAGGTGCACCTCGCCCTCGGCGGTATGGACAGTTATCGAGCCGTAACCAGGCAGTAGGCCCAGCCAGGCGTTAAAAGCGACCAGAAGAAATATGGTAGCTATTATAGGGAAGAATTTACGCCCGTTTTTTTCTCCGGCAACACTGCAACAAAGGTCGTAGAGCCAGCCGACCAGAAACTCAAAGGCAGCCTGTAACCTGTTGGGCACCAGCTTCATGCGACGGGTAATGATGTAGGAAAACCCGACTAGAAATACTATGGTAACCCAGGTGGCGATAATGCTATTGGTAATTTTCAGACCGAATATATGAAATACTGTTTCGGCGGGAAGCTTGGGGTGCGGCTCGGAGACGCTAAGCCATTCAGGTAAACCGACATCACCCAACAGGCTTTGCCCCAGAGGACCGGCGATAAAGCCAACTACCAGTAAGCCAAGCAAGACAACGGTGAGCCCGATTATCATCGGCAGGGAAAAGCCCAGGCAGCCTCGCTTAGGCACTAACCGTTCTCCCGTTTCCTTTTCTTATCGGTAAAAAGCAAAAACATCTTATAGACACCATAAACGGCGACTGCAATTCCAAGCACTAAACCGATTATCACAAAAAGGGGCTTGGTACTGAATCGATTATCCAGCCACAAGCCAGCCAGCACTCCGCCGAGTATCGAGAGCCCAACATACCACCCGACCCCTATAAACCTCAGGGCTGCCTGCCACCTGCGCATACCAGCCTCAGCATTATCACTGAGCAGCATATCAGACTGCCCCTTTTTAAGTCAAGCATTACTGGATTACCGATTATTCTATAACCACTATACAGCGACGGCGGATATTTGTATTCAGCTACTCAAAAGCCTCGGATCAACCAGCTCCGAGGCTTACTGTTTACCCGGCCCAGAGACCAGATACTGCGTCAAGCCCCAGCCTAAGACTTATGCTTGCCAAAATCATCCGGGTCAAGATTGTCAATGAAGTCACGAAAGGTGGAGAGCCTCTTCATCTCTTCTTCGCTAATCTTTTTACCCTTGCCTTCACTACTACTTATATCCCCTTCACCGAGAATAGGCTCTCCGGTTTCCTTGTCCTGCTCCAGCGGGATACCAGCCTTGTCCAGCACCGATTCCTCGACGAAAATGGGCGCATCCATCCTGATAGCCAGAGCCAGGGCATCGCTGGGACGGGCATCCACTTCTGTCTGTCCACCGTCTATATTCAGAATAATCTTGGCATAAAAGATATCACTCTTTAGGTCACTTACGATTATGGAATCAATAGTAGCCCCAAGGGTGTCGACTATGTCATGTAACAGGTCATGGGTCATCGGCCTGGGTACGCTTTCACCCTTTAGCTTTATGAGTATCGCCTTCGCCTCGGCCGGGCCGATAAAGATAGGAAGATAGCGTTCCGCCCCCTTCTCCCTCAACAGGACCACATACTGATATTCCATCTGGCGATTCATCAGCCCGATGCGAACACTATCAATGGTCATCTCAATCATATATAGCTCCTTTTATCTTTCAATCGGCACTCTAATTCTACCCCCTGATTAACAAAACTGTCAATAAGAAACCAATATAAAATAGCCCCTCTTTACAGCATCGGGGTAACATTATGGTATAATACTAGCGCTTCTTGAGCAAAGATACCTGATTAAAAAGGAGACGGTATAACTATGCACAAGGTTATTTCTTGGTTTGATGAAGTCACCAAAGATGATATCCCTATGGTCGGCGGCAAGGGAGCAAACCTTGGTGAAATGACCAACGCCCAGATGCCCGTCCCGCCAGGCTTTATCGTTACCTCAGAGGCATATTACGAGTTTTTGGAGACTTCCCACATTTTTGATAAAATTCGTGCCCTACTCGAGCCACTGGACCCGGGAAATAGCAAGCAACTGCAACAGGTCGCTACCAGTATTAAGCAATCTATGCTGGATATTCCCATACCCCAGAGGATAGCTGAGGAAATCAAGGAGGCTTACAAAAAACTGGGGCAGGGGCTGGTGGCAGTACGCTCCTCATCAACCGCCGAAGACCTACCCGAAGCCTCCTTCGCCGGCCAGCAGAGCACCTACCTCAATATACAGGGAGAGGACAATGTAGTCGATGCCGTGCAGAAGTGCTGGGCGTCGCTCTTTGAACCCCGGGCTATCTACTACCGTCACCAGCAGGGCTTCGACCACTTAAAGGTCGGCATCGCCGTCCCGGTGCAGAGAATGGTGGACTCCGAGACCTCAGGGGTAATGTTCACCGTAGAACCGGTAACCAGCAACACTAAAATGATTGTCATTGAAGCGATATACGGACTTGGAGAAGGTCTGGTCTCGGGAGAGGTAACGCCAGACCTTTATCTTATAGACAAAGAAGCCATGTCCATTATCTCCAAGAGGCTAAGCCGCCAAGAGCAAGAGCTGGTTAGAAACCCCGATGGAAGCAAAGGCGAGACAAATATTTGGCAGGCAGTACCGGTTTCCAGCCAGAAGCATCAAAAAATAACCGACGGCGTCATTCTTCAGCTGGCAGAACTGGGCAAGCATATCGAAGACCACTACCAGTTCCCACAGGACATCGAATGGGCTAGGCAGGGAGACAAAATCCATATTCTGCAAACCCGTCCGGTAACCACCATTAAAGAAACTGCCGAGGTCGAGCCTGAGATTCAAGCCCCGGTGCTTCTTAAGGGGGATGCTGCCAGCCCCGGTCTAGCCTCTGGCCCAGTCAAGATAATACATGATGCCTCCCATATAGACCTGGTGAAGGACGGCGATATTCTGGTTGCTGAGATGACCACCCCTGATTTCGTACCGGCGATGAAAAGGGCAGTCGCCATCGTCACCGACCGCGGCGGCAGAACCGCCCATGCCGCCATCGTCAGCCGTGAACTGGGCATTCCTTGTATCGTCGGCGCCGATAAGGCGACAACCATACTATCCGATAATCAAAAAATCACCGTCGACGGCTCACATGGCAAGGTATACAACGGCAAGGTAACCCGTAGAATAACAACCACCTTAATTACCAATATCCTCAAGGAAGCAATCAAAACCAAAACCAGAGTTTATGTCAACCTGGCGCAACCAGAGCTGGCTGACTCGGTAGCCTCTCGCAATGTGGACGGCGTTGGTCTGCTCAGGGCTGAGTTTATAATCGCCCAGATTGGTGAGCACCCGAGCTATATGCTTAAACAGAATCGGGGCAACGAGTTCATCGACAAGCTCTATCAGGGCCTTCATACCTTTGCCAAAGCCTTCAATCCGCGCCCGGTGGTCTACCGCACGACAGACTTTAAGACCAACGAGTACCGGGAACTCATCGGCGGCCAGGAGTTCGAAGAGGTCGAGGAGAACCCCATGCTCGGCTACAGGGGTGCTTCTCGTTACGTCACCGATATTGACGTTTTCAAGCTGGAGTTAGAAGCCATAAAGAGAGTAAGAAAGGACTATCCAAATCTGTGGGTCATGATTCCCTTCGTCCGCACCGTTGATGAGCTCAAGCAAACCAAGGATATCCTGGAGGCGGAGGGGCTGAAACGCTCGGAAGACTTCAAGCTATGGATGATGGTCGAGGTGCCGTCCAACATCTTTCTGATGGAGAGGTTCCTTGAGGTTGGCATCGATGGCATATCCATCGGCAGTAATGACCTGACCCAGCTCATCCTGGGCATTGACCGCGACAGCGCCAAGCTTGCTAAAACCTTCGACGAACGAAACGAAGCGGTGTTAATAGCCCTGGAAAGAGCCATCAAGGTATCAAGGAGCATGGGTGTTACCTCATCTATCTGCGGACAGGCTCCCTCGGTATATCCGGAGCTTACTGAAAAGCTGGTTGCCTGGGGCATTACCTCGGTCTCGGTAAGCCCGGATATGATTGGCACCACCCGCCAGATAATCTCCAGGGCAGAGGCAAAACTGGGGCTTAATGATAAGTCGGTTTAACATCCGCCAGAGTTTTGAAGGAAAGGAGACGGGGCTCTCTCCCCATGCGGTAAGAAGCACCCTGTCCCGGGGAAGACCCAGAGAAGAAAGCCCCTGCCCCATACGCACCGCCTTTCAGCGTGACCGTGACCGCATCATCCATAGCAAAGCCTTCCGCCGGCTCAAGCACAAGACGCAGGTCTTTATCGCCCCTCTTGGCGACCACTATGTTACCCGTCTTACCCATACCCTCGAGGTCTCCCAGCTAGCACGCACCATTGCCCGGTCACTCAACCTGAACGAGGACCTGACCGAGGCTATCAGCCTGGGGCATGACCTGGGCCACACCCCCTTCGGTCACATCGGCGAGGATGCCCTCGATGAGCTCTATAAAGGCGGCTTCAGGCACAACGAGCAAAGCCTGCGTGTCGTCGACCTGCTTGAGAACAACGGCAAGGGATTGAACCTCACCTGGGAGGTGAGAGACGGCATTCTCAACCACTCCAAACCCGAGGACAACATCTTCGGCAAGAACTGGGGGCAGGTGGGCACCCTCGAGGGTGAGGTGTGCAAGATTTCTGATATCATTGCCTATATCAACCACGACATCGCGGATGCTATAAGAGCCAATATCCTCACCGAGGGTGACTTACCACTATCGGCAGTCAGGGTACTGGGCATCGCCCACGGAGCGCGCATCAATGCTATGGTCTGCGATATCATCGAGAACTCATGGGCAGTAACCAGCTATGAGACCACTATCAACCCCTCGATAAAGATGAGCCCCTCTGTCCTGGAGGCGACCAATACCCTCCGCCAGTTCCTCTTCGACCGGGTATATAATGTGCAGTCAGCCAGGCGGGAAGCCGATAGAGCCCGTGAGGTAGTGCACAAGCTGTATAAGTTCTTTACCAAAAACCCGGATAGTATGCCGCCAGAGTATAGCTTTTTCAGCGACGAGGTCGAAATAAGGGTGGTCGATTACATCGCCGGTATGACCGACCAGTATGCCCTAAGGCTGGCGGAAGAGCTACCCCTCTAGCCAGAGAAATAACTGGTCAATGTGTTTTCTCTTCCGATGAGACCAACCACGGAAAAGTAGTATAATAATACTAAGTATAATAATATGAGTGTTATTGACGAGGTAAAACAGCGGACAGACATCGTCGAGGTCGTTAGCCAATATACCACGCTGTCCAAAGCCGGGCGTATCTTTAAAGGTCTATGCCCGTTCCACAGCGAAAAGCACCCCTCCTTCTTCGTCTATCCCGAACAGCAGAGCTGGCACTGCTTCGGCGCCTGTAACACCGGTGGTGATGTCTTTTCCTTTATTATGAAACAGCAGGACATCGGCTTCGGCGAGGTGTTGCGTCTGCTGGCGGAAAGAGCCGGCGTCACCATTCCTTCAAGAGGCACACAGGGGGCGGAAAAGGGGAAGAACGATCGGCTTTACCAGGCCAACGAAGCCACCGCCGGTTACTTTCACCAGCTACTGCTTGAATCTCCAGCGGCAGAAAGGGCAAGGAACTACATTGCCCAGCGAGGTTTATCGGAAAGGTCTGTTGCCGATTTTCAGCTGGGTTATAGCTTAAATAGCTGGGACTCCCTGAAAAAACACCTCATGGAGAGAGGCTATAGCAATAACGAACTCGTTGAAGCCGGCCTGGCAATAGAGACGGATTCAGGAGATAGCCACGACCGTTTTCGCAATAAGTTGATATTCCCAATATTTAGTGATAAAGGTCGTATTACTGGTTTTGGAGCCAGGGTGCTCGACGACTCTCTGCCCAAGTATGTTAATTCACCCGAGACACCAATCTTTAATAAAAGTAGCATTCTCTATGGGCTAAATCTAGCCCGCGAAGCCATCAAGCAGCAGGACCAGGCGGTTATCGTCGAGGGCTACCTGGATACCATCACCACCCACCAGAACGGCTTCTGTAACGTGGTCGCCTCGATGGGCATAGCGGTTACCGAGAAGCATATCAATATACTGAAAAGATTGACCAGAAACATAATATTTGCCCTTGACGCCGACGCCGCCGGAGAGGAAGCCATGTTGCGCTGTGTCGACTACGAAAACACCCTTGATAATGAAGTGCGAGTCCTCATCCTGCCCCAGGGGAAAGACCCCGATGACGTTATTAAAGAAGATAAAACGACTTGGGCAAATCTGCTGGAAGAAGCCTCTCCCATAGTCGACTTCACCTTCGATATGGTTACCACCGGGCTCGATCTGACTAAAGCCAGGGACAAGACTCTTGCCGCCGGCAGGCTACTGCCCATCATTGCCCAGATAAAGGATGTCATACGCCAGGCGCACTATCTGCAGAAGCTCTCCCGTCTGGTCAAGGTAAATGAACGCACTCTGGAAGCCGCTCTGGGCAACACTATACTGAGACCGGGAAGAGGTGCGATGGAAAGGCCGAAGCATGCATCCGTGCCCCTGCCAGCCGTATCCAGCCCCCTTGAGGAATACTGTCTTGCCCTACTGCTCCAGCACCCGGAGCTAAAGTCCTACCACAGCCAGCTACTACCCGACTACTTTGAGAACAGCGAGAACCGCGAAACCTTTATTGCCTTCAGGGAGACCGAGGAGTTATCTTCGGCTAAGGACAGGCTGGACAGCACTATCTGGGAGCACCTTGACCACCTTATGAACAAGGAGCTGCCCTCGGACAATATAGAGCAGAAGCTTGTCGATTGTATCTCACGCCTGAAGTTAATATATTTGAAGGGCTTGGAGATGAAGAGAGAAGCGATATTCTCCTCGGAAGCGGCAGCTAAGGGCTCGGGTGCCGAGCTCGTCAAGCTTAAGAAGCAGGGAATAGAGGGCAGCAATCAAATGAGAGATATTTATCGGCAAAGGTCTGTAATGGGTCATAAAAGAGGAGGTACGGATGAAACGAGATAGTTACGAGAGCAAGGAAGAGCCTAAAGAAACCGCTAAACTGCCAGCCAAGTCGTCATTATCCCTGAACCAGATAGAGGAGCCGGGGATAGTCGATGACCCGGTTCGTATGTACCTGCATGAAATAGGCCGTGTGCTCCTCCTTACCGCCGAGAAGGAGAAGATGCTGGCTAAGAAGATGGAGGCGGGCAAGCGAATCAAGGAAATCAAGCAGAAATACTTCGAAAAACACGGCAGAGCGCCCTCAGCAACCGAAATCATCCTTTGCATGCTCAGAGAGCTGGGTCAGGCGGCCGATACCATCCGCCTGCTTCATGAAGAGCTTGGACTAAAGGTTGAGGACGGCTTCAAAGACGCCATCGGCAACGCCTCATTGCAGGACAGTATTATCAATGAGATAGACCAGAAACTGACCCAGGATATCTCCCTCAGGACGGGTATGACCATACCGGAAATGGAGCAGTCTCTTATCGACCTATCGCTGAACATCAGGCTGCTGACGAAAGATATCCTGGACGCCGTTAAAGACGACATCTCTCTATCTGAAATAGAGGATTTTACCTCAAACACTTCATTTATAAAGTCCATCCAGTCTCTCGAGAATAATATCAAGTCCTACCTGGATAATATCATAAGCGAGGCGGAAAAATCCGAAAAACACCTTATCGAAGCCAATCTGCGGCTGGTAGTCAGCGTCGCTAAGAAACACATTGGTCGCGGCATGCCTCTTTTGGACCTCCTTCAGGAAGGCAATATGGGTCTCATCAGGGCTGTGGAAAAGTTCGATTTCCACCGGGGTTACAAATTCAGCACCTATGCCACCTGGTGGATTCGCCAGGCTATTACCCGAGCTATAGCCGATCAGGCCCGTACCATCCGCATCCCGGTGCATATGGTCGAGACCATAAACAAATTGCTTAACGTCAGCCGCAACCTTTCCCAGGAATACGGTCGTGAGCCTACCCCCAAGGAGATCGGCGATGAACTGGAGATTTCACCGGATAAGGTCAGGGAGATAATCAAGGTATCCCAGCTACCAATATCGCTGGAGGCGCCGATAGGCGAAGAGGAGAACAGCCACCTGGGGGACTTCATCGAAGACCATAACGCCCTGCCGCCACCCGACGCTGCCTCAAGACAGCTACTGAAGGAGCAGATTGAGGATGTCCTGTCCAGCCTCACCCCCCGGGAACGGCGTGTGCTACAATTACGCTTTGGCCTTGAGGACGGGCGCAGCCGCACCCTGGAGGAGGTAGGCAAGGAGTTCAACGTCACCCGGGAGCGCATCCGCCAGATTGAAGCCAAGGCGTTGAGGAAACTGCGCCACCCCACCCGTAGCCGCAAGCTCAAGGACTATTTAGAGTGATACCAGGATAACCCTCCCCCTTTATCCCCCTCCCTTTATCCCCCTCCCTTGATAAGGGAGGGGGAATTGGTTATGTAAGAGAGGCTTCGCCTCTCTTTTACTCTCCTTGCCCTAAGCAGTTACATTTAGTAAAGGGCTAGCCCTCTTCAAGCTTATTCATGAGGCGTTTGATGAGTTCTTTAATCTCTTTGTCTTTACTCCAGCGACCAACATATGTGTTGAGTCCTTTGATAGTTTCTTCAATTTCTCTAGAGCTGGGATTGGATTTTCTCAGTAAGCGATAAGCGTCTTTTTTAAACTGACCCTTTGCCCACCATGGAAGCACTACCACAAGAAGTACAAATATGATGGCTAAGACGCCGATAATAAATATAGGCCAACCGAGTATGTTCATTTTTACCCTCCTATTTAAGATACAACAAGCGTCTTTCCAGCACCTCTTCTAATACAATCTAAGATAAAATTATTATCGTATTAAAAATTTAAATGGGGTGTTTTAAGAAGGGTTTAGCCCTCTAATCTAGCCTTAATGTTGGCCGCCGCCAGGTCAGCCTCACGCTCGACCTGCCCCAGCGCCAGCCTCTCACCCACCTTGCCCAGTGCCGGCACCGGTATTGAGAACTCCACTACTACATTCAGTCGGGTGCCGCCATCCTCAGGGCTGAATGTCCAGGTCCAGGTGCTTGAGATACCACCCTTGCTCCTTGTGACATACCTCTGGCTGGGAGTATATTCTACGACCTCCGACTCCCCCTTAAAAGACAAACCGAACATTTTGTAGGTAAATCCATACCGCTGACCTACCCCCTGTCCCTTTATGTCCCGAATATCGCTAATACTGGTGAACCACTCCATTTCATTCGCCGGGTCAGCAATATAAGTGAAAACCTTGTCTACTGGAGCTTTGATGGTGTTGCTCCGCTCAACCTTAGCCATTTTTGTTACCTCCTTTAGTTACTTCTGACTCCATTAGATTATACCTCGGCCTTCAAACTTTTCCTTTCTGATTTTTCTAGGTATTGAGGGAGCGATGTAGATTAATAGTCCAGTGCTATAGAATTAAAACGCAATCTACTATACGCATTGCTATTACGGAGCCTCTGTATCTGCCCTGCACCGTTACAACCTGCCCCTTTTCAAGTTGACACAACACCGACGCATGCTTTTTATCAAACATACACTGAACACTCTGCATAAGGTCTCCCTCGCTACTGGTCAACCTGATATAATGCGTATCACTTATATTCTTGACGTCTATTAGAGATACTACTCCGGTTATCCTGATGGTCTTATCTGCAAATCTTTCATCGGCCGCAATATCATCGTTTTCGTATGCCGTAAATAGTTTCGAAACAGTTAATTCCACCTCCGCAGGTTCCAATTCGGGCTTCGGCTCCGTTACTGGCACTGGTTCTTTCTCTTGTTCAATCTCTTGCTCAGGTTCCGCTTCTATTACAGCCTCAGCTTCAGCCTCATCCAGAATGCCTGTTTCCGGCTTTATCTCCTGCTCAATCTCTGATTCTGGTTCAGGTTCCTTTATCGGTTCTTTTTCTTTCTCTGACTCTTCTTCGGATTCTGGTTCAGGACTTTCTATTTGTTCTATCTCTCTTTCAGGTTCCAGCTCGGGCTCTGGCACCGGTTCTTCTTCGGGTTTGCGCAGTCTCTCCTCTTTAAGCTGTCTATAGGTTTTCTCTATCTTTCCAAACGAACCTGATACCAGTGGATAACCGCACCACTGACAAGCCCAATCCTCGGTTCTTAGCGTTTCTCGCCCACAATTATGACACCTTGACATTTAACACCTCTCCTAAAAGACTATATTCAGTATCGCCTTTTGTCAATACTACCAAAGTTTACTTTTCAGAGGAATTATTAGTAGCGTAGATAGGTAAATAATCCTCCATCTATGCTAGAATAGTTCCTAAAGATGATACCTGTTAAGCTGAAGATGCGCAACTTTATGCCCTACCGCGGCGATGTACCGCCGTTCTCGTTTGAAGGTATCCACATCGCCTGCATCTGCGGCGATAACGGCAACGGCAAATCGGCACTGATTGACGCCATCACCTGGGCGCTGTGGGGCAAGACACGAACTGAGGGGACTAAAATAAGTGATGACGCCCTTATCCACCTGGGTGAGACCGATATGGAGGTGGAGTTCGACTTTGCCGTCGGCGAACAACACTACCGCATCATAAAAAAGCACGCTAAGCCCAAACGCAAGACCGGCTCCGGGCAGAGCAGTCTCGACCTCTTTATAGCCAGCGACGGCGGTTTCAGGGTTATCTCCGGCGATACCCTAAGAGAGACACAGCAGAAAATTATCTCCCTCCTCAATATGGACTACGATACCTTTATCAACAGCGCCTTCCTGAGACAGGGTCATGCCGATGAGTTCACAAAGCAACCACCGGCCAAGCGCAAGGAGGTGCTGGCTAATATCCTGAGGCTCTCCCTGTACGATCAGCTTGAGGAAAGAGCCCGTGAGCTAGGCAAGCGACAGCAGGCTGAAAAGGCACAACTGGAAACCTCCATCCAGGACATTGACCAGGAGCTCAGCCAGAAACCAGAGATTGAAGCCGAACTGGAGCAGGCACAGAAGGAGCTGGCCCTCCTGGAAAATGAAATAAACGATTACCAGCAAAGGCTGAACCGCCTGAGACAGGAAAAGCAGTCCCTGGAGAGTAAAAGGCTGCAACTGGCACAGCTCGAAGAGCATATGGACAAGAACCGGCAAGACCTGGAACGCTGGCACAGCCAGATAGACCAGCGTCTCAAGAGAATCGAGGAGTACCAGGAGCTGATATCACGGCGCCAGGACATAGAAGAAGGCTACCGCCAATTCGTCCAAGCCCGTGAGCTAAACGACGAGCTGAACGAAAAACTGCAGCTGCTCAACAGGATGAAGGATAAAAAGATGCAACTGGAACAGGCTATCCACAAGGCTCAGTCCAGACTGCTTGCCAGCCATGCCGTAGTCCAGAACAAAATCGCCGAGCTTGAAGCCAGCTCACAAAGGTTACCCCAGCTTAAAAACGAGCTATCAAAGCTCAAAGACGAAAAGAGCCGCCTGGCTCAAATGGAAAATGATCTTGAGGTAAAAAGAAAAAAGCAGCAGCAGCTACAGTCCATCGTCCATGAACTAGGTTGCGGTCAGGAGCGCCGGCAACGGGAGATTAAAGATATAGAGGAAAAACTGAGGCTTCTCAATGCGCAGAGCGACGCTGCCTGCCCGCTGTGCGAGACGAAACTCAGCCGGCATGGCCTGGAGGTCATCAACGAGAAGTATGACTGTGACAGGAAAACTAAAACTAGAGAGCTAAAGGAAAGCAAAGCCGAGCTATCCAGCAAGAAAGTTGAGCTTGAGATGACGGCGAAAGAAGTCCTCCGGCTGGAATCAAGCCTGAACCAGGACAGGCTATCGCTACAGGGCAGGACCAGTGTCATTACCCAATCAATCTCCGAAGCCGAGGAATCTGGTACCAAACTGAACAAAGAAAGAAAGCTTCTAGCTGAGATTGAAAAGAGTCTGGCGGCTAAAGACTTTGCCCCCCGGGAACAGGAAGCCCTTACCGGGCTTGAGGCTGATATTGTCAGCCTGAGATACGACGCCAGTCAGCACGAGCAGACCAGTAAACAGATGGCGGCATTCAAGCAATACGAGCCACAACAGCAAAAGCTGGAGGAAGCAGTAAGGCTGCTCGGCCAGGAGCAGGAAGAGGTCCCCAGAGCCAGGGAGGCGGCACAGGAGCTCAGCCAACGGCTTGAGAAC
>DAOUDM010000013.1:0-13659 GCA_034431095.1 Dehalococcoidales bacterium
GCTTTCAGCGATTCCTCGTAGCCTCTGGCTTTTATGGCGTCGTCGAACATCTGCAGGCAGAAGGGGCAGGCGGTGGCGATAATGTCAGCTCCGGTCTTTATCGCCTGTTCGATGCGCATCTCGCTGATTCGGCTGCCGATGGTTTCTTCCTGCCACATGCGACCACCACCACCACCACAGCAGAGGCTTCTCCGGCCGCTGGCTTCCATCTCGACCAGCTTCACGTCGGGCAGGTTTTTTAAAATCTGCCGCGGCGGCTTGAAGATGTCGTTGTACCTGCCCAGGTAGCAGGGGTCGTGATAGGTAATCGCCCCTCTGGTAGAGTTGGTAATTTTAAGCCTGCCTTCTTCGATAAGCCGGGCGATAAGCTGGCTATGGTGAACGACCTCGAACCTGCCGCCGAACCGGGGGTACTCGTTCTTCAGTGTGTTGTAGCCATGGGGACAGGCGGTAATAATCTTTTTAATGCCGTAATCGTTGAGTGTTTTGATGTTCTTCTCCGCCTGCATTTGGAAAAGGTACTCGTTGCCCAGGCGGCGGGCGGGCTCGCCGCAACAGCTCTCCTGGCTACCCAGGATGCCGAAGTCAACGCCGGCCAGCTTCAGTATTTTAGCCACGCTGCGGGTTACCTGGACGCTCCTTTCCTCCAGCGCCCCGGTACAGCCCACCCAGAGAAGGGTGTCCGTGCCGCTATCCTCAGCCAGGGTCTTGATATCGAGACCTTCCGCCCAGTCGGTCCGGGAGGCTGTTGACCCTCGCCACGGGTGGCCCCTGGCTTCTATACTGCGCAGTGCCGCCTCGGCCGGCTCCGGGATGGATGCCTGCTCCATTACCAGGTTTCGTCTCAGGTCGATAATCTTATCGATGTGCTCGACGTAGACGGGGCAGATGTCGTCGCAGGCGCGGCAGGTGGTGCAAGCCCAGATTTCGTCCCGGGATATTACGCCGCCGGGTAATATCGGGGCGGGGCTGTCAGCCGCTGCCCCTGTTTTGCCCCCTGCCCTGAGCAGTCCCGGCCCGACCTCTAGCAGGTGCTTCTTGAGGTCCTGGATGAGCTTCTTGGGGTTAAGCGGCTTGCCGCTGGCGGTCGCCGGGCAGGCGTCCTGGCACTTGCCGCAGATGACGCAGGCATAAAGGTCAAGCAGCTGCTTCCAGGTGAGGTCGGTTATACTGGCGGCGCCGAAGCTCTCGGCCGCCTCCAGGTCGATGGAGCGCAGGGTGCCCTTGGGTAGTGGCGAACGGAAGAAGGTGTTGAACAGCGAGGCTATCATGTGGAGGTATCTTGAGTAGGCAATGAACACCAGGACGAAGAGGACTACCGCCCAGTTGCCCCAGAACAGGGCGGTGTTCGCCGCCTGTATTGAGCTTATACTGCTATCGTTGAAGATGTTGCTCAGAGCTGAGCTTATTGGCGGTAGAACAGCGCCCAGCCCGGCTGGCGGTTGCCCGAGGGCAATATCGCTGGCTATCTTGAAGAGACAGGTTGCCGGGATGATGATAACGGTCAGCAGTATCACCAGAGCCTCGATACTCTGCTCGCCCTTCAGCCTCGGCGGCTTGACGATATACCGGCGGACGATGCCCCACAGGGCGGCGATTATTACCACGGGGGCGATTAGGTCAATAATCCAAGTATAGTAGTAAAAGAAGCTGGTGGTTTCCAGTGTTTCTGAAATGCCCAGCCCGGCGCCGATGATAACAAATACCAGATAAAAGACGGCGAAGACCAGGAAGCCCAGGGGAAAGACGGCATGGGTAATTCCGGATCTGTCTTTGGGGGTGAAGTTTTTGAACTGGTCCCAGTGCACCAGCAGGGTGACCAGGGCTGACAGAGCCCGGCGCCCCTTCTGTGTGAATTTTTCCTCTTTACGCCCCAGGGATAGATAGCGGACAAGCCGATATATCCGATAGCAGAACAGGCCGAGAGCCAGGGCGGTTAGAGACCAGAAGATGGCATATCCCGGGATGCCCAGGTATGCCGTGCTAACCGGTGACAAGACTCTCTATCTCCGTGTCGTGGTCAACCATGGCTAACCCTTCTGCTGTTCCTGAAGGTTCCTGTCCGTCCAGGCTTTCCTGTCCCTGATATCGCGGTCAAAGAGCAGGCGGTTGAAAAATAGCTCGACCGCAGGCACCGATTGGCTGAGCCGGGTTCTCGGAGTTATCAACCTGGTCAATAGCCCTAGCAGGACTAGTGCCACAAAGCCCAGCGTAACCGGCAACCTGTCCTCTATGCCCAGCGGCTGGCTGAGAAACCAGCTGAATATGGGCATGGAGATCAGGGTTAAGAACACGCCCAGAGCGACCTGCTTTATCGGTGCCAGGGTGTAGGGCATGACGAATATTATCAGCCCCAGCCAGGGGGATAGCATGGTGACGACGCCCAGGGTGGTGAAAACTCCGCGCCCGCCTTTGAAGCCGAGAAATACGGGCCAGTTGTGCCCGATTATGGTAACAACGCCCACTATTACCTGGGCGGCGGCGTTGAGCCCCAATAGCTGGGCTATCCATACGGCTAGCGCCCCCTTGCCGATGTCGAAGATGGCTACCGGGATAGCCAGCCACTTCGAGGCGACCCGCATCACGTTGGAGGCGCCGACCTTGCCGGTGCCGTACTGCCGTATATCAATACCGCGGCACCATTTCACCGCCAGGTAGCCGACGGGCACCGAGCCGAGAAGATAACCGCCCACTATCAATAGCCCGAACTCAAGGGACATAGCTCCTCCCGCTGTTATAGGCTGACTGACACCAGCCCTCGTTGCCTGGCTAGAGCCGTCAGCCGCTCCAGCGATTCGAGGGGGACACCGGCGTTGCCCATCATCGTCTCGGCGCTGTCATCTATGCCGTGGTAATCACTGCCGCCGGTGGCAATAAGATTGTACTTTTTAGCCAGCCTGGCCAGGTTGTCTCTTTTAGTCTCGTCGTAATCATTATAGTAGACTTCCACGCCTACCAGCCCGGCCTTTTTCAGAGCGGCAATCATCACCTCCGGCTCGTTTACGGTCAACGGGTGTGCAAGTACGGGCAGGCCGCCGGCTTGCGCTATCAGGGCTACCGCTTCCGCCGGGTTTATCTTATGTCGCTCGACGTAAGCCGGTCCCCCCAGGCCGATGTACCTATCGAAAGCCTCCTTGAACGAGGCTATGTAGCCCTTCTCCAGCATAACCCGGGCGATATGGGGGCGGCCGATGGAGCCGCCGTCGGCAAGCTCCTGGACTCGCTGCCAGTCGATAGCGATGCCCAGGTCTTTGAGCTTGGCGATTATAGCTTTAGCCCGCTCCAGCCTGGAGTTACGCAGACCATTGAGGGTGGTCTTAAGGTCAGGGTCGGCACAGTCGATAAAGTAGCCGAGGACGTGGACCTCATTGCCGGGGGCGAGGGTACTGACCTCGACGCCGGGTATTACCTTGAGTTGGGGAAAGGCTTTAGCCGCCGCCAGCGCCGGAGCGATGCCGTCTATGGTGTCGTGGTCGCAGATGGCGATGGCGCTTAAATCCAGCCCGGCGGCTTTATGCACGATTTCCTCGGGGCTGAACCTGCCGTCCGAGGCGGTGGTGTGTACATGGAGGTCTATCCTGGAAGTCACTAGCTTACCTCCTGGCAGATTCTTTCTATGCCCGTTGCCATCCCCGTTGCCTTATCCACATTAACCAGTATGGCGTTGAAGGTAACCCTGCCTTTGCCCACGGTTAAGCGGTGGGGTATCAGGCTTAGGAAGCGGCTAAGGACGGCTTCGGTGTCGTCGCCGATAATCGAATCGTCTGGTCCGGTCATGCCAATATCGGTAACGTAGGCGGTGCCCTTGGGCAATAGGTGGGCGTCGATGGTACCGATGTGGGTATGTGTGCCGAGTACGGCGCTGACCCGACCGTCCAGATACCGCCCCAGTGCCATTTTCTCCGATGTCGCCTCGGCGTGAAAATCGACGATAATGATCTTAAGCCCCGGGGCAAGCTCGGCGAGCAGTTTATCCATCGCCCGGAAGGGGCAGTCAAAGTTGCCGATGAATGTCCTGCCTATGAGATTGACCACCACGATGTTGTTGACCACAATATAGCCCCGGCCGGGCACGCCCGGGGGGTAGTTCAGCGGGCGCAGGACGGGCATTTTGCTGTCGAGGCAGGGAATAATATCCTTCTGTGCCCATATGTGATTGCCTGAGGTTATAACGTCGACGCCGGCTTTGAGCAGTTCCTCAGCCGTGGCTGGGGTTAGCCCGATGCCGCCGGCGACGTTTTCCCCGTTGGCGATAACGAAGTCTACGCTACGCTGTTTTTTTAAGCCCGGCAAAATCTCTTTTACCGCCTGCCTACCGGGCTTGCCGATTATGTCTCCGATTGCCAGTACTAGCACCGATTGTTTAACAAGGGGTTGACTATAGAAAGGTCTTGCTACTGCCCCTTGCTGTCACCTCCTACTTGGCATAGTCTACGGCTCTTGTCTCCCGGAGCACGGTAACCCTTATCTGCCCCGGATACTCCAAACTTTCCTCTATCTTCTTGACGATGTCCCGCGCCAGCCTCATTGCTGCCAGGTCGTCGATCTCCTCCGGCTTGACCAGAATGCGGATTTCGCGGCCGGCCTGAATGGCGTAGGACTTGTCCACTCCCCTGAAGTCGTCGGCGATGTCTTCCAGTGCCCTTAGCCGCTTGAGGTAGCTCTCCAGCGACTCGCGCCTGGCGCCCGGCCGGGCACTGCTGATAGCGTCAGCCGCCGAGACTATAAAACCCCAAATGCTGGTATCGCCGGTCTCCAGGTGATGCTCGGCGACCCCCTTGACCACCTCACTGGACTTGTCCCACTGCTTGACCAGGTTGGCACCGATGGCGGCATGGGTTCCCTCTACCTCACGGTCTACCGCCTTGCCGATATCGTGAAGAAGCCCGGCTCTCTTAGCCAGGGCGACATTGGCTCCCAGCTCCGAGGCAATCATCCCGGTGAGGTAGGAGACCTCTATGCTATGTGCCAGGACATTCTGCCCGTAGCTGGTGCGGTACTTGAGGCGCCCCAGCAGTTTCATTAGCTCCGGGTGAAGCCTGGGTATCCCGATCTGTATGGCGGCTTGCTCCCCGGTGTTATAGATGGTGGCTTCTACTTCCTCCTTAGCTTTGGCGACCACCTCTTCGATGCGGGCCGGGTGGATGCGGCCGTCGAGGATGAGCTTGTTCAGCGCCTGGTGGGCTATCTCCCGCCGCACCGAGTCAAAGCTGGAGATGGTTACCGCCTCCGGTGTATCGTCGATAATCAGGTCGACGCCGGTGGCTTGCTCCAGCGCCCTGATGTTGCGTCCCTCGCGCCCGATAAGTCGTCCCTTCATCTCATCGCTGGGCAAGGGAACGACATTGGTGGTCGTTTCCGAGACGATCTCGGAGGCGCTGCGCTGGATGACCTGGGAAAGTATACCCCGGGCTCTTTCGTCAGCCTCGGCCTTTATCTTCGTCTCCCAATCGCGGAGGCGCCGCCCGGCTTCTTCCTGTATCTCCATCTCCATATTCTCGAATAGCTCTTTCTTGGCTTCTTCGCTGGACATACTGGCAATCAGCTCCAGTTGTTTTAGCTGTTCCTCTTTAACCTCCGCCAGGTTGGCCCGGATTGACTCCAGCTCCCTTTCTTTATTGGTGAGGTTGCGTTCCCGGTGCCCCACATCTTCCAGCTTGTGCTCCAGGGTGGCTTCCTTCTGGGTCAGGCGGTTTTCCTGGCGCTGCAGTTCGGCACGCCGCTCTCTGTATTCGGCGTCGGTGGTTGCCTTTACCTTGCCAGCTTCATTTTTCGTCTCGTTGAGGACATCTTTGGCTTCGACCCTGGCTTCAGCCACTATTTTGGCTGCTTTTCTCTGGGCGATACGAATCTGGCGGTTAGCCATCATCCCCCGTGATAAAAAGGCGGCCATACCACCGAAGATAACCCCGATGATGAAACTGAAAAGTATAGCTAATATCTCAGGTAATCCAAGACCTTCCATATCTCCCCCCTTCTTTGACTTTATTTTACTCAGGGGTGCTCCGGGTAACTAATACTACTTACTTTGTTGATTTAGTGTCAAGGCAAAAGCTACCCAGGCAGTCCCCTTTCCTGCCACAGCCGCTCGACGGTCTTTATTATTACCCCGTAGCCGAAACCACGGCGTTTCAGGTGTTCCCCCAGTCGGCGGCGAAAGCTCTGGTAGTCGCATTGTGTTAGGCTGCGGGCTTTGATTGTCGCCACGCTATAGGCATTCTCAGCATCATCAATAGTGCTTACTACCTGTTCTATAATCTCGTCGGGCACCCTTTTTTGCTTCAGCTCCAGCCTGGTTAGCCACTGGCTGCGCGGGCTGAACGACTGGCGGTTGTCCTTCCAAAACCTGGCGAAATCACCGTCGTCTATCAGGTTCTGCTCTTTCAACCGGGATAATACCGCTCTGATACTGTTGTTATCGAAGCCGCGCTGGTAAAGGCGTTGCCTGATCTCGTACTCACTGCGAGGCCGGTAGCTGAGGTATCTCAAAGCGGCGTCGTAACAGCTTTGCTGGCGGCTGGCTTTAATAAGCGCTTCTATCCGGCTGGCAGACAGCTCCTGCCCTACCTTGAGCCCCTCCTTTAGCGCCACCTCGGGCTCGAGGTTAAGGGCTGGCTTGCCGTCAAGCGATACGTTGGCCTTCTTATTACGCCCCTTGCCCAGGCGCAGGGCGGTAATTCTGGCCACCGGTCTTTCCCCCTTTAAATAAAATAGAGCTGAGGTAGCTACCCCAGCTCGACAACGCCTAGTTGTTTTATATCTATTGACCCATCTGTTTACGATGCGTCAACCGCTATTAGAAACACTATAGGTGGTGACAGCTGAGGCCCTGACCTGTTGTTCAATCTCCTGAGCCAGCTCAGGATTTTCCTTCAGGTACTTCTTGGCACTCTCTCTACCTTGCCCCAGGCGAATGTCACCATAGGAGAAAAAGGCACCGTTTTTTTTGATTAATCCCAGCCCGACACCCAGGTCAATGATATTGCCCTCCCGGCTTATGCCGGAGTCGAACATTATATCGAATTCGGCGCTGCGGAACGGGGGTGCCACCTTGTTCTTGACTACCTTGGCTCTAACGCGGTTACCGATAGCCAGGTTGCCCTGCTTGATGGTCTCCACCCGCCTCAGGTCTACCCTTACCGAGCTGTAGAACTTCAGCGCCCGTCCACCCGGTGTCACCTCGGGATTGCCGAAGACAATCCCCACCTTCTCCCTGAGCTGATTGATAAATACTACCGCGGTTCCGGAGCGGCCGATAGCCGCTGTCAGTTTCCTCAGCGCTTGCGACATAAGCCGTGCCTGAAGTCCAATGTGGGAGTCGCCCATCTCGCCCTCAATCTCAGCCCGGGGCACCAGGGCGGCTACGCTATCGATGACAATTACCTCAACAGCGCCGCTCCTGACCAGAGCCTCGGTAATCTCCAGCGCCTCCTCGCCGGTATCCGGCTGGGAGATTAGAAGGTCGTCCAGGTTGACACCACAGTTGGCGGCATAGGTGGGGTCCAGGGCATGCTCGACGTCAATATAGGCGGCAGTGCCTCCCCTTTTCTGGGCCTCGGCGATTATATGCTGGCCCAGGGTGGTCTTCCCCGACCCCTCGGGCCCGAATATCTCTGCAACTCGCCCCCTGGGGATACCCCCTATGCCCAGAGCTATATCCAGCGCCAGTGAACCACTGGGAATGGCTTCTACCTTCGGCCTGTCGGCGGCTTCGCGCAGTTTCATAATGGCGCCCTTGCCGAACCGCTTTTCAATCTGGCCGACAGCCAGTTCCAGTGCTTTCTCTTTCTCCGTGGTCATTCGCCTGAGCCAATAATAACATAACGGGGGTGTTTGGGCAAGGGGATGATGACTATTTATATGATTAGAAGTGGTATAATTTAAAATACTATAGTGTAGGGGGCTAGAGATGACTTATATCAAATGTACTACTTGCAATAGCATGATGGAGATAAATGTAGGGAGCCAAGTTCACTATAATATACCAAGTGACAAGAGCAACCCTAAAAAACTAATCGGCAGTGCTATGTGTCGCAGTTGTGGAGCAGGGACAGGATTTGAAATTAATGATAATGTAATGGTTTCTGTATCTGGTAAGAGTAATTATGGAACAATAAACCCAAACCAGCCTGAAGTTGCAAGAACCTTATACGCTGAGGCTGAGCTGTGCTTTCAAAATGGTGTGCCAAACGCTGCTGCAACAATGTGCCGTGCAAGTATTGAAGATGCTTTAACACAAGCAGGAATTGAGGGTAGGGATTTATACAATAAGATAGCTAATGCTAAAACTACTAATCGACTAGACGATGATGAGGTTGGTTTAGCACACGCTAGTCGGTTGATAACAAGAGATGCAATTCACCGAGGCGAACTTGTGAATTTATCAGATATACCATCAATGCTTTCAGCAACAGTCAGAATACTAAATAAATTATCTGAAGCTGCTAATCTACCAGACTAACTAAATCCTCAAAATTTCAGATAGTATTACTAATCTAGTTTATACTCCACCCCGCTGGTCGGTGACTCCCACACCTCAACCGAATCCAGTGCCACCGGCGCTTCTTCCAGCTCTTTCTTCAGCTCTCCGTAGATGGTGGTGGCGATGTTCTCGGAGGAGGGGTTTATCCTGTCGAAGGGTGGCACTTCGTTGATGAAGGTGTGGTCGAAGCTCTCCAGGATGGCTTTCAGCTTGGCTTTAAGCTCGGTGAAGTCGTATGCCAGCCCGGTGTCATCCAGCTTTGAGGCGGTAACCTTTGCCACCACCTTGAAGCGGTGGCCGTGCAGCGACTCGCACTTGCCCCTGTAGCCGCGCAGGGCGTGGGCGGCGTCGAAGTGGTGTTCCACGAATATTTTATACATTTTACTCCCCCTTTTCTTCCAGCTTGAGCACTTCCTGGACGCCCTTCTTAATCTCTCTCAGCATCTCTTTTGCTGTCTTCTTGTTCACCGGGTGCACCAGTGTCGGGGCGATTTCGGCCAGCGGGACGAGGACAAACGCCCGGGAGGTCATCCGGGGGTGGGGTATCTTCAGCTCCGGGGTGTCGATGACCTGGTCGCCGTAGAAAAGGATGTCTATATCGATGGGGCGGGGGGAGTTGGGCCTGCCCGGCAGCCGCCCCGTCTTCCTTTCTATGCCTTTGGCTAGCGTCAGCAGGTCTTCCGGTTTGAGCATCGTTTTAGCCTGGCATACCATGTTGAGAAAGCGCGGCTGGGCCGGGTTTTCCATCGGCTCGGTATCGTATACCGAAGATTTTCCGGTTACCCTCAGCCTTTGCGACAGGTACTCCAGAGCCCTGTCCAGGTTTTCCTTGCGGTCTCCCAGGTTGGAGCCGAGGCCAAGATAGACTGTTACCGTTTCAACATTCATCCATACCTCTCCTTATGATAGCGTCGCTCATGCGGCACACCCGTGCCATCTGTTTGACATCATGGATGCGTATTATATCGGCGCCGTTGGCAATGCCGATGGCTACCGTTGCCGCCGTTCCCTCCAGGCGCTGGTCTGGGGGCAGGTCTAAGACCAGGCCGATTACCGATTTGCGCGATGCCCCCAGCAGGATAGGCTTGCCCAGTGATTTAAGCTCGGCCAGGCGGCGGATGAGCTCCAGGTTTTGCTTGACGCTCTTGCCGAAGCCGATGCCCGGGTCGATGATGATATTCCCTTCGGCGACACCGTATTCCTTAGCCAGGGTTACCCCTCTTTTCAGGTCGGATATAACCTCAGCTACTATATCGCCCTGGCAGGGCTTATGGCACTGGTTGCTGGTGATGATAATCGGCGCCCCGGCTTCGGCGGCTACCCGGGCGATTTCCGGGTCGTTTTTTAAGCCCCAGACATCGTTAATCATGGCGGCACCGGCGTCCAGGGCGCGGCTGGCGACGGCCGACTTGCTGGTATCGATGCTTATCGGAACCGCAATCTCTGCCGCCAGTTTTTCTATAGCCGGGATTACCCGCCGCAGTTCCTCGTCGACGGTTATCGGCTGCGATTCGGGGCGGGTGGACTCGCCGCCGACATCTATAATATCGGCTCCTTCGGCGATAAAGCGCTTCGCCTGTTCCCTGACCGCCTCGGTATCGCTACCGAGCCCGTCTCCGGAGAAGGAGTCGGGGCTAACGTTGATAATACCCATTATATAGGTGCGCTCCCCCCAGCGGAACTCGGTATTACCGCAGCGGGTGGCAGTCGGCGATAGATAATTCTTGTTCAATGGCGTTTCCTCGCCTCATATTATATCTTTTATGGGGCGGTTATCAAAGTAGTGCCCGTATATAATCCGTGTTGACAACGAATTATCAGTTGTGTATGATTAGCTAGTAACAGGCATTGACAGCCAGATACCAAGCCTTAGTTCCCCGGGAGTAATCCTGGGGAGCAGGCTGTATCTCGGCGGTTATCGGTTATCCATAAAAAGTAAGGGGGTTAGTAACAGTATGATTAGACCGGGACCATTGGAGATAGGACTCATCCTGGTGATTATCCTCATTGTCTTCGGGGTGGGCAAACTGCCGCAGGTTGGCGCCGCTTTCGGTAAGAGTATACGTGCCTTCAAGAAGGGGCAGACTGGTGATGAGGAAGAGGAAGAGTCCAAGGCAAAGGAAAAAGATAAAAAGAAGAAGGCCAGAAAGAAGAAGGCGGTTAAGAAGGTAGCCGAGGAAGCACCCGCGGCTAAGGCTGAGGAGAAAACCGAAGAAAAAGCATAGATAGATTGTAGAGTTGATTTTTTACGACATCGGGATTAATAATATTAATAATAATTTTGGGTAATATGCCTCTTGATAGGAGGTTGTTTAAGCATCGGCCTGTCTTAGGGGAGCTTGTTAGGTCTTATCCCCTTCTCTTGCCAAGGGGAAGGGGAATTTCTTTAGCCAGGTTGTTTCCCTTGGATTACCCTACCTTCTGCTTAAAAAGGATAGAGCTGGTGGCTGTATTAGAGATTTTTCTTCGGCAAAAATGGCTTTACCGGGACACTATTTGGGCGATTGTTTGTCCGGCAAGTTTAATCTCGCTGGATGGAGGGAGTTATGCCGTTCAAGATAGGGCCTATTGAGATTGCTCTTATACTGTTGATTATCTTTATCATCTTCGGTGCCGGTAAGCTGCCTCAACTTTTCGAGGTATTCGGAAAAGGAGTGCGGGCTTTCAGTGGCGGGAAGAAGGGTGAGGAGGAAGTGGTGGGGAAAAAGAAGAAAGGAAAGTCGGCGAAAAGCTAGGCAATGATTGGGCTCCAGGGTGACCACTGGAGATAAAACCCCGAGCGGGCTGGGAAACATCGTCACTTCATCTGGCTCAGGGGGTTCCAGGAACGGGAACCCGTTTGATATAATAGGGTTGATAGCAACCAGGTTAATATTGGCAGCAATTAATAGTGAGGCTGGATAGTGGGCTTCTTTGATATCGGGATTGTAGAAATACTGGTCGTTATTGCCGTCGCCCTGATTGTAATCGGGCCGGACAGGATACCGGAGTTTGCCCAGAAGTTCGGTAAGCTGGTGCGTAACTTCAGGAAGATGACCAAAAACCTCACCGGCGAGATGACAAAGGCTATGGACCTGGATGAAGAAGCCGAAGAGATAAGAAAGACAGCTACTGAGGTGAGCAAGGTACTGGATGAAGAAGCCAAAGAGATAAAGGCGTCTCTGGATAAAGAGGCGGATGAGATATCCAAGACGATGGGTATAGAAGCTAAAGAAATAAAAAAGACACTGGAAGAGGGCACTGAGGAACTGAGCGAGTTGATAGATAGAGAGACTGCCGAGATGAAGAAGGCGGCTGCCGAGATGAAGGTACCACTGGAGAGAGGGGCCAAGGAACTGACCAAGATGCTAGATGAAGGTGCCAAGAAGCTGAGTAAGGCAATAGGCGGAGGGGCCGAGAAGGTTAAAGAGACGGCGAAGGCGGAAGCTAAAGAGACGAAGAAGATACTGAAAGAAGGTTCCCAGGACCTGAACGAGGTGATAGATAAAGAAGCCATAGAGACTAAAGAAGCGACCAAAACAGAATCCGGAGAGGCATCTCAGGCAAAAGGTACGGAGCCCGTAGAGGAAGTAGAGGAAGAAGAAGGTGGTTAAGAAGGTGGCCGAGGAAGCACCCGTGGCTAAAGCTGAGGAAGCCCCCGAGGAAAAAATGGAGAAAAATGGGGCACAGGATATAGGAGCTTGAATTGGCCAGAGAGACTGAAAGCCCTGAAATAGCTCCCGGCAAGATGCCCATAATGCAGCACCTGAGAGAGCTACGTGACCGCGTCTTCAGGTCGGCGATTGCAATCGCTATTGGTACGGCAATCGCCTTTATATTTGGCCCGCAGATCCTGGAGTTCCTGATAGCGCCGGGGGGGGATATTGAGCTTCAGGCGATTGAGCTGGTGGAGAACCTGGCTGTCTTTTTCAAGGTTGCCCTAGCCGGGGGCATCATAATTTCTATGCCCTTTCTCGTCTATCAGGGCATTGCTTATCTCACCCCGGCACTTACCCCTAAAGAAAGAAGAAATATCTATCGGATACTGCCGGCGGTAGCCATAATGTTCCTCGGCGGCGTTGCCTTTGCCTACTACATTGCCCTGCCACCGGCACTGAACTTCCTGCAGAATTTTATGTCCAGTGTAGCCGAGCCTCAAATCAGGATTAGCAATTATATTAACATTGTAACCCGGCTTATAGTGGCTATCGGCATTGTTTTTGAGACACCCATAATAGTAATGCTCCTGGCGAGGATGGGGCTGGTTTCTCCGCAGTGGCTCGCCCGCAGACGAAGGCTATGGGTAATATTGTCGTTTATAATAGCGGCGCTTATCACCCCCACCTTTGACCCGATAAATCAGACTATTATCGCCCTGCCGCTGATTATTCTCATGGAGCTGAGTATCCTTCTAGCCAGGCTTGTTTACAAAAAGAGGGGGGAGCCGGCGCCAGCCGAGACATGACCTATCGGCAAATCCCCATCAGGATTGACACGACACAGGTTTGCCTTTAATATTAGGGCAGGCAAGCGGCAACAACGGCCGGAGCGCTGAAATGATAAAAAACTGTATCTGCCATTCCTGTGGCCAGGAGGTGGAGCTGGATGAGGGCGATAAGCCCTGTGATATCCTGTGCGGCTGGCTGATGCTGTCCTCTTTGAAGGGCGCCGAATCGATTGACCGCTACAGCTTCTGCTCCCTTGACTGCCTTAAGATGTGGGTGGGTGAGCAATTGACCGATATCCCCGATGTGTTTCTTGATTCCCTGGGTGAAGAGGGCGGCGAGTAGTAAAAAGCGGGTCTGGGGTATGCCGGAGATGGATTAGCCCCGGGATTATGAGACCTGCTTTATTGTTTTATATTACCCTCGATACAACGGATAGGGGGCATATTTGATATGGGTGAAATCCCGGAAATCGGTAAAATATCGGCGGAAATATTTGAAGAGCTTATCTTTCCCCGGCTGGGGGTTAAGAGTGACAGCGTCCTGGTCGGGCCCAAACATGGCACCGATGTCGGCATAGTAGCAATCGGCGGTAAGGCGGTCTCTTTTACCACCGACCCGGTATTTATCGTCCCGGAATACGGTTGGGAAAGGGCGGCCTGGTTTGCCATCCATATCCTCGCTTCCGATGCCGTCACCTGCGGCTTACCCCCCCGCTTCCTGTCCATAGACCTGAACCTGCCTATGGAGATG
>DAOUDM010000014.1:0-8715 GCA_034431095.1 Dehalococcoidales bacterium
TCAGCTCCGCAGGCATGAGATAAAGACGACCGATGACGGTCAGGAAGAGGTTGGGGGGATTGTTAAAAACATAAGTGGAGTTAAAACGGATGCCGCTCTCGTCGCCACTTTCTATGACTCTAAAAAGGAAAACATCGGCACCCGGGTTGTTATTTTAAGGGATATTGAGCCGGATAGTATCAAACAGTTCCATTTTCTATTTAAGCCGCAGGAAGGTGATATAGTAAGGACCTACACTCTTAATATTGGCGATATAGTGGAAAGCAGTAGATAGATGGTGACCATATGTTTAACAAAGGGTTGATTTTGTACCATCCATATTTATTATGAGAACTGTTTACGCTCATTTTCGCTCTTTCAGGTTACTTCGCCATTGGCCCTTCCCTTAATATATAGGCTTATTTTTTCTAACAGGCCTATAGCGTTGACTGTGCATGAGAGCATGCTGCAGTTCATAATACCAGCAGTTGGGATGCTTGGTAGAGCTGATTATCTTGATAGAAATGGATATAATGGATATAAGGTGATGGTATACTATCTCTTACCATTACCACAGGGAGAGAAGAGGAAGGTAGAAGCAGAAGTGCTGCCTATTGTAATCCCTGGTGGAGCTGAGGGGATTCGAACCCCTGACCTCCTCCGTGCAAAGGAGGCGCTCTCCCAGCTGAGCTACAGCCCCATACGGATTATTATAGCAATGTCGTTACCTGCTTAGCAATCAATTGGGCTAATGGCGGTATTGTTTATATGAAATCAGGCCGCCAGTCGTCTTTTTATCTCGAGGACGGCGTCGATTGCCGATAAGCCACCCTCTAAGATACACTCCTCAGTGCAGCCGAAGTCGGCAAGCCTGATACCTGCCATCCGGGGCTCGATGATTACATCAGCCCCGCCGAGGCTGGCTTCGACGACCTGAGAATTGGTGATGCTGAATATCTTCATAATAACGCTGAATATATTGGGCTCTTTCGTTGCCGACGCCCTCTCGGCGTTTGATTCTTTTAGATAGACTGTCCCCGGCATCTTATTCAGGCGTGGCGTTACATTGACGGCGATGATAAAATCGGCTCCCATATCTTTGAGCACGCTTACCGGCACCGGGTTCACCAGGCCGCCGTCAACCAGGTATCTGCCTCCGTATTTGACGACGGAAAATATTATGGGCACTGAAATACTGGCTCTGACCGCTTCCAGCACCGATCCCTGATTGATGACCACTTCTTCCCCGGTCATTACGTCGGTGGCTACGCAGGCAAAGGGTATCTTGAGTTCGTTGAACTTCACATCACCGATGATTGACTTGAGTAGCTTCTTAATCCTGTGGCCGGCGATGAAGCCGCTTCTGGGCAGAGCCAGGTCTATCGCCTGGGCCCGCTGTTTCCAGTCCCAGCTTCTGGCTAGCTTCTTCAGCTCCCCGATATTCTTCCCCTGGGCATATAAGGCTCCAATAGCGGCGCCGGCACTGGTGCCGGCAATCATATCGATGGTGATATTCCCCTTTTCCAGTATTTCCAGCACGCCGATGTGAGCCATCCCCCTGGCGGCACCGCCCCCCAGAGCCAGCCCTATCTTTCTTTTCTTCATATCTGACTTACCTCAACAGCCTAACCCCACAGCTCTTCGATGTCTTTTGCCGCCTGTTCCTGGCTACTATCGCCTCCACTGGCGGTAAAGCGTTTATAGGACTCGGCGGAGCCGTATTCACAGGGGCGAAAGGCTACCGGCATAGGCACGGCGTGACCGAAGATGAGAGCCTGCTGTTTGCTTGCCAGCTTGGCTAGCACCGATTTCAACTCGCTCTTGCCGGAGACACCGGACAGGACGCTGTCTATATCCCGCTCGTTGTCCAGAAGGCAGGTTATCTTGGTGCCGATCTGCGACATGACCTCGCTATCGATGCCGCTGGGGCGCTGGTCAATCACCAGCAGGGTGACGTTGTACTTGCGCATTTCACGGGCGATGGTGCCGAAGATGGTCTGCCCGGCTATCTCCGGGTTGAGGAACTTGTGGGCTTCCTCGATGGTGATTACCAGTGGAATCGGTGGCTTGGTATCTTCGGCCATGGCTCGTTCTGTGAGTTCCCGGTAGCGGTCGTAGATACGCCGGGTGAGCAGGTTGGCCACCAGAATATAGGCGGTGATATCCTTGTATCTACCGAACTCAAGGACTACGTTTATTCCCCGGCCAAGATAACTGATAATCTCATTAACGGCCGGCGTGTCAACGTGGGGCTCCATAAAGGGAAGCCGTTGGATAGTATTGAGACCCCGCTTTAAGCTCTGCAAGGAACTCGCATGGATATTTAGCCCTTCTAACTTATTTTCAATTTCCTCGTCGCTAAGCTCTAGGGTTTGCCGTAGCCAGCTTTTACCAAGTCTCCTTTGTAGCTGGTGGGCCGCTTCTACGGCAAGGTCGGTAAGGTTTAGGGTGGAACGAAGGATAGAAATATCGTCGGCGGTAATCTCGCCGTAACCTATTTTTACCACAAAGTCGGTGCTGACCTTGCGCCGCCTTGAGCTCTCCTCATCCAGGGTAAATACCACCACCCTTGACTGAAAGAGCTGTTTTAAGGCTTTGACCTTGCGCCCTCCCTCGCTGGTGCCCTCCCAGCCGTACTCGTTGTGCATATCGAAAACAAGATTTACGGCGGCGCTCTTCTGCAGTATGCCGATGAGCAGCATCCGGGTGAGGAAGGTCTTGCCGGTGCCGCTCTTGCCGAAGATGCCGTTACTGCGCTTGACCAGCTCGGGCAGGTTGAGACACAGCTTGGTCTCCATATCCAGAGGGTTGCCAATCCAGAACCTCTCCCTGTCCTCTTTGCCGAAGACCAGCTCTATGTCATGGTCTCCCGCCAGCTTGACCACTGAGAAGTGGCTGGGGACGGTCTTTACCGGCTGTGGTCCCTCGATGATGCTGGCGGCATCGCCACCGATGGTGAGATAGGGGGTGATGTGCAGTGTACCGTAGGTGCTGGTGCCGGACAGCACCTCGGTGATGAATGGGTCGGCGGTATCCGGTGGGGTAAGGGTGAGCTTGGGGTCGGTAACCCCCAGGCTGACATCGGTAAGCATACCCAGGAAGCGATGCTTCTTGCCCTCGATGGCGACATAGCGCCCCACAGCTATGTCCTCGACCGAAGCCGAGCTATCCAGCCTGACCTCAACCCCCTTGTTCAGCGAGCCGGCGACGACGATACCCAGCCTTGGCTCTTTGCTCTCCTGATTCATTGCCTGATTCTCTCCAGAATAGCTACCAGCTGGCTGAAGTCATCGCTGAGCATAGCGGCTAGATGCTTACCCGCCGAGACGAGAAAGGTAGCGCCATCTTCGTGAGCCTGGCCCATCTGGCGCAGGCAGGCGGCGATAAGCTCGTCCTGGGGGAGCGGCAGATGGGTGTTGATTATAATATTGAGGAAGCCGAGGGACTGGCTGAAGCCCTTCACCTCCTGCGGCGGGCACAGGTGGACGAAGCTGTGGATGCGTGCCGGCTTGGGCGGCAGGTAGTGGTGGACTTTATCGCCTGCCCTGTGTCCCACCACCAGAGCGCTGAACTCGCTTCTAAGCAGTTTTTCCAGCTGGGGGCTGGAGCGGTAGATTGCCTCCTCGCTGGTTTCGTCCCTGCCCCGGGCAATGGGACGCCTCCCCGGCTCGAGGCTGGTGGTGGTGGCATTATAGACTATGGCATACAGCTCAAGCTCGGCGTCTCCGGTCTTAACCAGACTGCCCAATGGCGGTAACTGGTAAAGCTGATAGCACTGGGCAACAAAATATGTGGTGCTGGTGGCGATGACCTCGCCCACTCTTTGAGGCTCTTCTGCGTTCAATTTGTTACCTTTTGTTTATGTATTGGCTGCCTTATATTCCTGGCAGTCGTATTGTCAGCCATTTGCTCTCTATTAAGAGCCATAGAAGCCCGAGTGCAACAACGATAGGAAACCATACAGGCATAAAAATTCTCCTTTTAAAGAGTTTATACTATTATACTAAAAAGGCGCTGCCCCTTCCTTTAGGGCGGTGGGTGGGAATAGATAATATAATGGTATTAGCATTTTACTATCTACCTCACCCCCTTTATCCCCCTCTCCTCGCAGGAGAGGGGGAAACTGATTATAAAAGAGGCAGAGCCTCTCTTCGGCTCTCCTTTATCTATTTATTCTTGTCCTTCGGTTTCTTGGGTTTCTTGACGTTCTTTCTGCCCTTAGTGCCCATTTTTTAGTCCTCCTATTAAAAACTATCCTATCATTTTATTTAGTTGTTATCCATTAATCTCCATCATTTTCATTGATGAACATATAAAGAATGTAGTCAATGAGGTCTTCGGTTGACATATTTTCTGAAAGTTCTTTGAAAATCGCTGCTTTTGCTGGGTCAGAGAAGATAAGAGCAATAGTATTTTTATCGCTTGGATAGGCAATCTTCCTACCATCTGAACCCGTGCTGGTAACCCATCCACCGAATGGATGGGCAATCTTTCTACCATCTGAACCCGTGCTGGTAACCCATCCACCGAATGGATGGGCAATCTTTCTCCCATCGCTGCCTGTGCTGGTAACCCATCCACCAAACGGGTAAGCTATTATCCTGCCATCGGTGCCCGTGCTGGTTACCCATCCACTAAATGGGCGAGCAATTATCCTGCCATCATTACCTGTGGCGGTTACCCATCCACCAAACGGGTAAGCTATTATCCTTCCATCGCTACCAGTAGCGGTAGTCCACCCTAACGGGTAAGCGATTATCCTGCCATCAGTGCCTGTGCTGGTAGTCCAATTTATGTCTATATTGGAGATATATACAATCCCTGGTTCATCGAGATTAAGCAAAGGCGGACCCTTAATAGGCGTCGTTGTTGATGGTAGTGTAACTGTTACCGTCTCTGCTGTTTGCGTCACAGTTATCGTTTTTTCTGGTAGTGTTACCGTTTCGGTAGAATGGACTGTTTTTGTTACAAGCCTTTCACTAACACAGGAAGATAATAGTAGAATAACCAATAACAAGGCTGATAAAAATATACTGGATTTCATTTCAACCTCTTTACACCCACCTTATCCCTTCTAACTATTTTGCCTTCCTTTCCAGCCAGAGAGAGGTAAGTATCAGCCCGCCGGCTACGAGGTAGGGGAAGCCGACCATCAGCCAGGCGAGGAAGTGGTTACTACCGGCGTAGACGCCTATGTGGATGCCCAGCGCAATGGAGACCAGCACCAGCAGTATGCCGGCAAGGCGCACCCGCCACCATGATATAATGCAGGCAACCAGTGCCACCGCCGACAGGGAGGCCAGCAGGACGCCTGCCGTCTCGATAATCTCCCCGCCCTCGGACAGGGATTCACCGATGGCTTCACCCACCATGATGACCAGGAAGAAACCGGCGGCAATTAACCCGATTATTCTTCCTGCCCGTCTCATTCGTCTGGCTAGAATATGGTGCTTATCGTCCAATTTAATTGTCTCCTTGTATTAGGTTAAAACCCTCTGTGTTAATTGCTCTGGCTATGCTAACCCCCTGCTCGCTGGCTGTCAAGGCTAGCTTAAAGGGGCAAAGCCCCTCTTTCTCTATATCTATTCCTGCCCACCGCCCTTAAGGAGGGGAGGCTGAGGGGGTGAGGTCAACCCATTAAACCCACCTTGTTCTCTTGCTCAGGCTCTTGGCTGATGAGGTGATTGGCAGGTGTTCTTCGGCGAGCGACAGCTCTACTAAATGCTGAAAGTTATCCCGGTCGGCGGCGGTCAGCACCGCCTGCTCGTGGGCTTCGCTCAGGGCTACCGGGTAGCCCTGCCCCCGATGGCACTGGTCTAAGACCAGTGAATGAACCAGCCCGAGACGGTTTTCATCCATCGCCACCCATCGGGGAATCTCGATTCTGGCTATTTCATCATCCACTCTGATGTAGAAAAAGTAGACCCGGTGGTCGCCGTAGTATTTCTCGACTATAGATGACTGGCTGATAAACAGCGACGACCTTTCGCCGTCGCTCAAGATATTAATAAACAGATCTCTGTCCCGGATGCCGGCTACGGCATCGCATTTACGTTCACCCGAAGGGATGTTATCGCAGTAGCGGTCGCAGTCAGGGTTATCGTAGGGGCAGATAGCTACCCGGAGCGTGTTGACGACATCGGTTGAACGGGGAAAGCTGATGTAGCTGGCAAAGGCAAGGGTCTTATCTTTGTTGAGGCTTCTCATATCCTCAAGGTGGCGGAGGAAGCCTTTGCCCAGCAGAGTCTCGACGACGAATTCCGGATAGTCCTTGCTTGCCAGCCCCCAGAGGATGAGCGAGCCGTCAAGAAGCGCCAGGGCTGAAACCCCAGCCGGTAACTCGCCAGCCATACTTGCCAGGTGGCGGCACTCCTCGACACCACGCTTGATACCCAGCAATACCCCTTCTACCGGTTGCTCACGTCCGCTACCCCCGGGGGGTGATATAATCAACTCTTCATCTTCGGAGTAGAGGCGGGGGTAGCTGTCGAGGACGGCGCCGGGACTGGTGCCATAGGAGAGCATTACACCGCCGATGTTTATCAGATAACACCGGGTCGAGCGGTGGCGGTCGATGTCGATATGCGAGCCGTCGGTGGCAAGAACGGTGAACTCTGCCGGGGCTGACGGTGGCTTGTAGTGCTGGTTAAGCCCTTCTACCAGGTCAGCCACCAGCCAGGTGGTCTTGCTCAGGGCAATCTTCTTTTTAAGTCCATCAAGGTCGATAGCTTTATCACTGATGATATCAAGCGCCTGCTGAAGGTGCTGCTGCCTCTGCTCAATACCAGCCTTGAGGTGGGCAGCCATACCCTCTACCTGTGCGGCAATCTTGGTCAAATCTAGAGACAATCCTCTATCTCCATCTTACGCGGTTTAGCTATATCAACTAGTATAGTTTATCAGGCGAGCCGACTCAAGCAGGTCACGGGAGAAAAAAGGGCGACAGGTGGTATAATGCTGGGAATTAATAACCTGCTCTGATAGAGATTTTCTTATGCTGCCGGTTTTATTAAGCGTGATAGCCATTTCCTTTTCCGGGGTGATGATGCCGGGGCCTATGTTTGCCGTGACGTTAGCCAAGAGCTACAAGTCTCCCTGGGCTGGCACCCATATTGCCCTGGGGCACGCCGTTATCGAGGTTCCCCTGATACTGCTGATATACTTCGGCTTTGCCCGGTTCTTTGAGAACAGCATCGTCCAGCTGGTGCTCAGTATTCTGGGTGGCGGCATGATAATCTGGCTTGGAGTCGGTATGTTTCGTGCCCGGAGCAAGGTGGTCAGGGAGGGCAAGGACCTGCCCTACAGCGCTTTTACCGCCGGCATACTTACCAGCGGCCTCAACCCCTTCTTCCTGCTGTGGTGGGCGACTATAGGCAGTATGCTGGTTATGAGGTTTACCGAGTTTGGCGTCGGTGGGCTGACAGTGTTTATTGTTGTCCACTGGCTATGCGACCTGGTCTGGCTTTCCTTCGTCTCGGTGCTGGTCTATAAGAGCCGCTCGCTGTGGGGGCAGAGGTTTCAGGAGTGGGTGTTTATCGCCAGCAGTCTGATACTGGCCGGGTTCGGCATCTGGTTTGTGGTATCGGGTATCCAGGGGGTGGTTTAGGCAGATACGGCTATAGTTGCCTCAGTCGCCCTCTTTACTTTCTGGCTCCACATGAATTGTTACCACTGAATGGGGCAGCTTAGCTTCTATATCCTGCTCTATCTGGTCACATATATTGTGGGCTTTTTCCAGGTTGGCATCACTAACCATCGTCAGGTCGAAGTTTATATAGCGCTGACTGCCTGACTTCCTGGTACACAGGTTCCTGAAGTCTGCTATCTGACTACTATAATTAATAATGATAGACTTGATGGTATTTTCCTCGGCTTCGGGCAATCTGACGTCCATCAGCCCGCCGAAGGACTCTCTCATTACCTTGTACGCTGACCATAGAATGATTAAAGAGACAGCCAGCGCTATGGCGGGGTCGAGG
Organism: Dehalococcoidales bacterium; assembly: GCA_034431095.1. Taxonomy (GTDB): domain Bacteria; phylum Chloroflexota; class Dehalococcoidia; order Dehalococcoidales; family W693; genus W693. Next base: position 7,959 of record DAOUDM010000014.1, read on the forward strand.
ATATCCAGCCCGGTAAGGCGTATGGTCACCAATCCCACCAGCACCCCGGCGGCGGAGTAGACATCGGCGGCGATATTGTGGGCGATAGCCTCCAGCGCCAGTGAATCGGTCGTCCTGGCTACACGGAACAGGTGGCGTGAAAGCAGTATACTAACAACGATGGAGACCGCCATCACCCCTATCCCGGCCTCGGTCATTTCTATTGAAGCTCCGGATACTATACGGTTAATTGCCGAATAGATTACCAGACCAGCGGCGGTAAAAATCAGTACCGCCTGCACCACAGCCGAGATGTTCTCTACCTTGCCATGGCCAAAGGGGTGCTCTTTATCCGCCGGCTTGGTGGCTATGTTGATGGCAAAGAAGGTGATAGTTACGGCAATCAGGTCGAGCAGGCTGTCCATCGTCTGGGCCAGGATACTGATGCTACCGGTTATAACGGTTACTGCAATCTTGAGGGTTACCAGTCCCAGTATAACGAATAGTGCCAGCCTGGAGGCGCCGCTTTTACCGGAAAACATCGCCCATTACCTATCCCTGGGTCTTGCCATCGGCAACCACCGGATAAACCGTCTCCATTCACCCCTCTCCCAGACCACCAGCAGCGAAGGAGCGATGAAGAGGGAGCTGAAGGTACCGGAGATGATGCCTATCAGCAGCACCGCCGAGAAGTTCTGAATCGTTGAGCCGACGAAGAGCAGCAGAGCCAGCACCACGATTATAGTCGTCAGGCTGGTATTGAGTGAACGGGTAAGGG
>DAOUDM010000015.1:0-27288 GCA_034431095.1 Dehalococcoidales bacterium
TGAAAACTCATTGGATGACCTCCTCTCTTTATAATTAGCTAGAGCTCGGGTCATCCAATACTTAAGAAGGCTCTGTATAAATAGCTTCCGAGAAGCTTGATATAACCTAAACTAGAACTTGTTTTAAGTATACCACAAAAGGAATACTCCTGCAATTAACGCTCCCGTGAGGAGGCAATATTCTAATGGACGGTTGGCTATCAGGCAAGAATATTCAACAAATACTCATTTTGTTAAGCCAAGGCCCCACAACTCTCAGGCAGGTAACACTAGTAGTGCACGACTAGTGAATTATGTCCTTGATTGGGTATCCGAAGGGAGCTTAAGCCAGTTTAGCTTGTTGATTTTGGTGACACCCTGACTTAGGTTCAGGGTGTCAATTCCTTGCTCTACCACGCATACAATAGAACGGTTTTAATATGTCGACCTGGCCTGCCCCCCGAAAATAGGACCACTTTAAATGCGAGACTCCTGTCCTTCACTAGAAGGATTAACTACAGGAGGAAGCATAAGTGAAAACAAGAAGGTATTCAGAGGCGCAGATATTCCGGGTTCTGCAAGAGGTTGATGCTGGGTGTCCGGTAGTTGATGCCGCTCGGAAGCATGGGGTTTCCCCGGCGACCATCCATCGCTGGAAAAGCAAGTATGGCGGGATGACTCTCTCCGAGCTCAAACGTTTGAAAGCACTGAAGGAGGAAAATGCCAGGTCTAAGACTCTTTGAGCTGAAGCGGATAGTAGCCCAGCAGGCATTGGATAATGAGTTACTAAGGGAAATCCATCCCCCTGACCCCCTTCCTTTGACAAAGGAAGGGGAGAAATTCCACAAAAGCTGGAGTTTAAGAGGGTCTTTGCGTTTAAAAAAAGCGGGAGGTTTAGAGGGACGCAGTTCCTCCATTCTAGTTTCCCCCTCTCCTTATAAGGAGAGGGGGATTATAGGGGGTGAGGTTGTTATAAATAGTAGTCTCTCTTTTTATTATCTATCTCCGCCCGCCGCCCTTTAAGCAAGGGAGACCGCGGGAAAGCGTTAATAGGTAAAAATCCGTTACTTTTCGTTGTAGATAATCAGCTCGCCATCGCAGATGAGGCGCAGCTTACCATCGACTATCTCCAGGCTATCGGCGGCGCTAAACATCCCCACATACTCTTCTTCCTGTTGTTGCACTTCATCATTACCCTTAAGTGCAGTCAAAGCAACCCCCTCAGGAAAAGAGATTTCGCTGTCATTCAATTGATACGTGCCGAAGTAGGTATTAATACCGGTATAACCGATAAACTCTCTCTTGGCGCTATCGAAGAATAGTGTAACCTCAACATTGGGCAATGCGGTCTCCAGATTCCCCGGCTCGCCGTACGCTTCCATCACCCAGTCAACATCTTCAAAAGGCGGAGTAGAACCGCACCCTGCCAGAACAGGAATAAAGACAAGCAATATAGCCAATATAAAAACCAGTCTTTTCATACCTCACCTCCAACAGACAAATAGTTCCGATATAGATAACGATAAAGCTTGATTTAGGATAGCCCAAAAAAGCAGAGATTGTAAAGTGGAGTTTAAGAGGGAGCATAATACGAGATAAATAGCAGGAGTTTTGGAGAAGGTTAGCCCCTCCACTCTAGTCTCCCCCTCTCCTTCACAAGGAGAGGGGGATTAAGGGGGAGGATTTAGAAGTATAATTATTCTGAGTTATGGCACGCCCTGAGCCACTTCTGCTTCTGCTCTAAACGCGCTTGCTCATCGGTGGGCTTATAGTTCTTTAAAAAATCTTCCTTGAAAGAGTTAAAAGCATCGTTAAGGATAGCCTCTCTTATATCACGCATAAGTTTGCTCATAAAGCTCAGGTTATGGATGGTCGCCAGGCGGTAAGCCAGCAGCTCGTTGCATCTGAAGAGGTGGTGTAAATATGCCGCCGAGAAGTTTTTACAGGTGTAGCAGGCGCAATCGGGGGCAAGGGGCTCTGCCATCTTTTTATAGCTGCTGTTGACTATATTGACCCGCCCCATGGCGGTATATAAAGCCCCGTGGCGGGCAACGCGGGTGGGCAGGGCGCTATCGAACATATCTATGCCCCTGGCTACCGCCTCGATAATGTCCTCCGGAGAGCCGACGCCCATCAGGTAGCGCGGCTTACCCTCTGGTAGCAAAGCTATCGCTTCCTCTGTGATGCTCCAGGTGACCTCCTTGGGCTCGCCCAGACTCAAGCCTCCGATGGCGTAGCCGGGGAAATCCAGTGAGGTAAGATATTCGGCGGACTGACGCCTCAGCTCGGGGAAGACGCCCCCCTGCACGATGGCATACAACGCCTGACGCCTGCTTTTTCGAGCCTGCCGGCACCTTGCTGCCCAGAGATGGGTGCGGTTCATCGCTCTCCTGACCTTATTAAAATCGGCAGAGACAGGCGGGCACTCGTCCAGAACCATGATTATATCGGCGCCCAGCGCTTCCTGGAACTGTATTGCCAGCTCCGGCGTGATAAAGTGCTGACTACCGTCGATGTGAGAGCGGAAGGTAACCCCTTCATCGCTAATCTGCCGCAAGCCGGCCAGGCTGAAAATCTGGTAGCCGCCGCTATCGGTAAGGATGGCCCCATCCCAACCCATGAAGCGGTGCAGTCCACCCAGCTCTTTTATAACGGGAATGCCGGGGCGGAGGTAGAGGTGGTAGGTGTTTGCCAGAATCATGCCAAAGCCGATATTCTTGATTTCCTGCGGGGTCAGTGTCTTGACAGTGGCCTGACTGCCCACCGGCAGGAACACCGGCGTCGGCACCAGCCCATGTGGTGTTACTAACTCCCCGGCGCGGGCTTTACTACCGGGGCAGGCCCTTATCAGATTAAAACTCACCCAAAATTCACCCATTTCCCCCTTTATTTACAACAGCCAGATATCAAGGCACAGGGCAAGGAATATCAGCCCCAGGTAGGGAAAGCTGGACAGCTTATATAGCCGCCAGGCATCTGTGGAGGCTTTAGAAACTAACAGCCGCCAGCATGCATATATCATCATAACGCCCAGTATATTAGCCAGTACTAGATAGAGCCAACCGAAGCCGCCAACGAAATAGAGGGCTATAGAAATTATGTAAAGAGCCAGCGAAATTATCAGCAACACCCTGACCGCAGTCTTGACCTCTACATTCATGGGGAAGAAGTTCAAGCCGGCTCCCAGATAGTCATCCCGGTTGGAAACCATAACACTCCAGACGTGCAGTGGCAGCCAGGCAAGTACCAACAGGCACAGCAATAGCAGCTCCCAGCTAAAAGCCGGCGTAACCGCCAGCCAGCCCATAAGCACCGGAGCCAAACTGGCAATAGCTCCCTGGGGGAAAACACAGGTCACCCTTTTCCGCCAGGTAGCAGCAACGACAGTGCCGATAAGGTCTGCGGCAAAGGCAAACGGATGCAGCCACCAAGCCAGCACCAAGCCGATAAGGATAAAGCTTGTAATCAATGGCAGCGCCTTCTGCGGCGGGTAGATACGCCCTGAGGGCAATACCCGGTGTCTGGTACGCCGCATCTTGGCATCAAAACCACGGTCCAGATAGTTGGTTATCCCATTGGCACCGGCACTGGCAATCAGGATAGTAACCGCCGCCAGGAGCATTACATCAAGCGATGGTTTCCCATCAGCAGCGATAAAAACAGCAGCAACACCGATAAAGGTCAGCAGGCTGCTCTCCCTAGGCTTCAATACCTCAATATAATTTTTTACCGTCTGGTAAACTGACATCTCCCTTAATCCATTCTTAAAACAAATCAATCAACCGCAATCTTAATAATCTTCTAACAATAGACAAACCGATAGCAAATAGCAAGATGAATAGAACCGTCTGCCAGGAACAGCCGTAAGCGACGATACCGAGGGCGGTCGGCGGCGGATGCTCGGTGTTGGTAACGGTCATAAAGAAGAGGGAGAGAGCCACGGATAGGGCATAGGCGAAACAGAGAAGAAGCTCGTGCTCCCCCGAAAGCTCTCCAGGAGGGTCGGTCAGGAAGGCGGAGTAGCATATCAAGCCGCAGACTATGCCTATAGCATGGCCGCCGATGAGCCGCCTCGGTCAGAACCTCAACGAAGGGCAGGATTATCAGCAACGCCACCAGAGCCATCAGGCTCTGTATAATGTAGCTGCTGGGTTTTTGGATAAATGACTTATCGATTACTTCCACAACTCTCCCCCTTCCGGTAACCGGGATGCTGTATAAACCGGGGTAACGGCTATCACCGGAGCCGACGGCCAGCGGCAAAACTAGGTTCTTTGGTCTTCGTCGAGAAACCCCTGCAGAATGAGCGCCGCGGCTATGGCATCGTCTCTGATTTTTTTTCTGTTCCTTTTAGTAGCAGACTTCTGCATCAGGCGTCTCGCCGATACCGTGGTTAGTCTTTCATCCCTGAACTCCACCGGTACCTCGGTATGACGGCACAGCTGGCGGGTAAAGTCCTGCACCTTCTCGGCCTGCCGCCCCAGACTGCCGTCCATAGAGCGCGGCAGACCGACGATGACCCGTCCGACATCGTTCCGCTCGATAATACTGCCGATAGCTTCCAGGTCGGCTATGTCCTGCGTGCGACCGATGATGGTCAGCGGGCTTGCCAGACTGCCCGAGGGGTCGCTGAGAGCCACCCCTATCCACCTATCCCCGATATCAAGCCCCAGGTAACGCATTATATCAGACTTCTAACCAGCCCAAGGGCTTCATCCAGCTTGCCCCTGTCCTTACCGCTGCCCTGTGCCAGGCTGGCCTTGCCACCGCCGCCTCCACCAGCCACCGCCGCCACCTTCTTTACCATCTCCCCGGCATGGTAACCATTTTCAACCATATCCGGGGTTACGGCAGCGATAAAAGACGGTTTATCTTCATAGACAGTGCCCAGAACCACGATGCCGCTCTTGAGCCTGTCCCTTATGATATCGGCCATATCCCGCAAGGTCTCCGGGCGAGAAGGCGGCACCACCGCCGATAGTAACTTTACCCCATTGATTACCTCTACCTTCGCAAGCAGAGCCTCAGCCCGTTCCCTGGCCAGGTCGCGCTCCATAGCCCGTACCCGCCCATGCTCTGCTTTGAGCTCAGCCTGCTTAGCCGATATTTCACTCTTTAAGGTATCAATCTTTTGTTCGATTACCTGCTCCGCCCCCCTGCCGGTAACAGCCTCGATACGGCGCAAGCCGCCGCCGACACTGAACTCGGACAGGATGTGAAAGAAGCCTATCTCGCCGGTGGCTGAGACATGAGTGCCACCGCAAAGCTCGGCACTGACCGCCGGCTCGCCGATTCTAAGCACCCGGACAACGTCGCTGTACTTCTCATCGAAAAGGGCAATCGCCCCCTCTTTAATCGCCTGTTTATAAGGTATGTGGCAGGGAGACACCGGCAGGTTGTGGCGTATCTCCTCGTTGACGATGCGCTGTACCTTGCCCAGCTCCTCCTGCGTCATCGCCGTCAGGTGGGAGAAGTCAAACCGCAGGCGGTCCGGCGCCACCAGCGAGCCCCGCTGGTGGACATGCTCCCCCAGCACCTGCCGCAGAGCCAGTTGCAGGAGATGGGTGGCAGTGTGGTTGCGGGCGATGTCCAGCCGTCTCTCTTTGTCTACCTCAGCCTCAACTTCATCGCCCACCGTTAGGCTGCCTTGGGTAACATACCCCTGGTGGATAATAACATACCTCTGGTGGGTAATAATGTCTGGTGGAACTCCAATAGTATTGGTAACGACAAAGCGACCTGCAGCGCCGATTATCTCGCCGGTATCACCCACCTGGCCTCCCATCTCGGCGTAGAAGGGAGTCGCTTCCAGAACCAGGCTGGCTTTCTGCCCTTCCTTTATAATGTCTACAGGCTCATTATCAACCAGAAGGCTTGAGATAACCGACTTCTGCCTCAGGCAATCATAGCCGACAAAGTCGGTTGCCCCCAGCTCAAGCCCACCTTCCAAACCAGCTTTCTCCGCCAGCTCAAACTTGTGGTTAGCCCGAGCTCTCTCCCGCTGTTTCTCCATCTCCCGCTCAAAGCCCGCCATATCCACGGAGAAGCCCTGCCCTCTGGCAATCTCCTGCGTCAACTCTACTGGGAAGCCATAGGTATCATAGAGCTCGAAAGCATCCTCACCTGAAATCTCCCCTTCACGGTCGGTCTCTGGTTCATCCATAATATTTTCCAGAAGCTCAAGACCGGTGCTGAGCGTCTCGCCGAACCTGGCTTCCTCGGACTCAATCACCTTAAGGATAAAGCTGCGCCTATCTTTCAATTCAGGGTAAATATGCCCCATCTTATCAATCGTGGTTCTGGCTATTTCCGCAAGGAAGGGCTTATCCAGCCCCAGCCTCCGGCCAAAGAGCGCCGCCCGGCGAAGCAGGCGCCGCAGGATATAACCCCGCCCCACTTTATCCGGCAGTACGCCATCGGCGATGAGAAAAGTAATACCCCGGCCATGCTCGGCTATCACCCGCATAGCATTGTCGCTATCGCTATCGCAGCCGTATTTCTTGCCTGAAAGCCGGGATATACACTCCAGAAAAGGGGCAAACAGGTCGGTCTCATAGATGGAAGACTTGCCCTGCACCACGGCGGTGGTTCTCTCCAGACCCATACCTGTATCGATATGACACCTGGTCAGGGGGGTGCGTTTGCCCTCCCTGTCCTGGTTGTACTGCACAAACACCAGGTTCCAGATTTCAGAAAAGCGGCCACAATCGCAGTTAGGAGCACAGGAAGGCTTGCCGCAGCCGACTTCTTCCCCGAAGTCATAATGTATCTCACTACAGGGGCCGCATGGACCGGAATCACCGGCAGGACCCCAGAAGTTGTCCTCCTCGCCGAACCTTAGAATCCTGTCCTCGGGTATGCCCAGCTTATGCCAGAGAGAGAAAGCCTCGTCATCGTCAAGGAATATGGTTATCCACAGCCGCTCCGGCGACAGCCCGAGACGCTCGGTGACAAACTCCCAGGCCCAGCCGATGGCTTCCTCCTTGAAGTAATCACCGACGCTGAAGCTACCCAGCATCTCGAAAAAGGTTAGGTGGGTGGTATCGCCCACCACCTCTATATCGGTGGTGCGGAAGCACTTCTGGCACGACGCCAGCCGGGGGCAGGGGGGCACCGCCTCACCTAAAAAGTAGGGCTTGAACTGCACCATACCGGCGCTGGTAAGCAGCAGGGTGGGGTCGCCGTGGGGTATCAGAGAGGAGCCGGGGACAACCTTGTGCCCCTTCTCCTCAAAGAAGCGTAAAAAACTCTGCCGAGCCTCATCACCGGTCATAGTTACATCTGATTTTAGTGCAAGCCGTATTAGCTGTCAATTTAGCTTGTAATTACTACCGGCACAGCTCGGCAACCAGGATATCGAGGGCAAGCTCTCCGTTATATTTGCCCGTCTTGATAGCCAGGTCGGCTTCCAGTAGCCTATGGTACAGCTCTTTAAGGCGCCCCAGTGAATACCTGCTTGCCTGCTCCGCAGTCTTACGCCAGACAAAATCAGCGGTTATACCTAACCTATCCTGAATCTCCACCTCGGACTTGCCTTCTTTAATCAGCTCCTTGGTGCGGACAAGCATCCTGACCTGCCGCGTCAGCATAAACAGGAGATAGGCCGGCGCCACCCCCGCCTGCAATAGCTGTTGCAGTGCCTGCTGCCCCAACCCTGCCCGGGACTCCAGAATAGCGTCGACCATGGCAAAGACACTGGCCTGCTGACTATAGCCGACCACCACCCTGACGTCTTCCTCTTCAATACATTTGCCCGGGGTATACAGCACCAGCTTGGCTACCTCGCCCACCATAAGCCACAGATTGCCGCCCACCAGCCTGGCGAGTAAATCCAGAGCCCGGGGGGATATACTGCCCCCCTCCCGGGCGACGCGCTTCTTTATCCACTGCCGCAGTTCGTTATTTCTCAACAGGGGGAAGATCCTTACCTTTGCCCGAGGTAAAAGCTCCCTATAAAGGGGATTACCTTTCTTTACCTCACCATCGACCAGCACCAGCACCGTGCTATCGGGTATTTCCCCAACCACGGCAACCAATGACTTATAGTAATTCTGCCGGGCGGGCATCTTCGGCGTCCCTTTCTGTTTACCCGGCTTAGCCCGGGGCTCAAAACGCTCCAGCAAGCCCTCGACTATAACCAGGCGTTTTTCCGCCAGAAAGGGCAGCGACTGGCACACCAACCTCAGCTGGTCCGGGGTTAGCTGCCTACCGTCCAGCACACTGGTATTGGAATCTAACAGCGACCGGTCACCCAGCCCCTCTTTTATCTCCGCCAGCGCTTCACTGCGGGAAAAGTCGTCCGGCCCGGCCAGTATATAGAGCAAGGTCACCCCCCTTGTCGATTAGCCCCTTTATTTTATCACAACAGGGGTATCGAGTTGCCGAAGAGCTATTGCAGTATAGTGATGCAAGGAGTAGAATTATGCCGGACAATCTCATCCGGCTGACACCATCCAAACTAAAAGGAGAAACAAGATGTCAGAACAGGTTACCAGTGAGCTGCAGAAGCTGAGCGCCATCGCCACCGATATGGACCTCATCGCCAAGATAAGGACTCAGGCTATCCAGTCAATCGGCAACGTCGGCACCCACGAAGCCCTCCTGGCATTGTTAGGCCTAGCCGCCAACGAAAAGTTGAATGCCAACGAAAGAGACCTCGCCCTCAAGCAAGCCAGAAATATAATAAAGCAGGGCCGCTGATAAGCCCCGGACTGAAGCCAGAGACATCGAGATAAACCGCTTTCAGTGTGCCTTTCCTGAGAGTGCAGAGGGCTGAGAGAGGAGATAAAGACCCGAGTTATGAGCGTCGGCATTGGCATCATAGGGCTGGTGGAAAGCGGGCGGACGACCATCTTCAACACCCTGACCCGGGGCAAAGCCGATACCGGAGGACAGGTGCAGAAAGCGCCTCATATCGGCATCGCCAAGGTTCCGGAACCACGTCTCGGTAGGCTGGTAGAGCTCATACAGCCCAAGAAAGTCGTCCCGGCCGAGGTAAAATACCTCGACATCGGCGCCTCGGTCAGGAGTCTGGCTAAAGACACAGCTATCAGCGGCGAGTACCTGTCCCAGCTAAGCAGTGTCGACGCCCTGATAAATGTCGTCCGGGCCTTTACCGATGAAAGCATCCCCCATATCGAGGGCAGTGTCGATACGGCGCGAGACATGGCTACCATGAACCTGGAACTCGCCTATTCCGACCTGGCTATCATCGAGCGGCGGCTTAACCGGATAGAAACATCCCTCAAGTCAGCCAAGGCGGACGAGCGCCATAGCCTCCACCACGAGCAGGAACTGCTGGGCATAGTGAAATCCAGGCTGGAAGAAGATATCCCTATAAGAGAGCAAGGCCTCACCGAGGAAGAAAGCAGGCTCATCACCGGTTACCAGTTCCTGAGCGCCAAGCCACTGCTGACGGTGGTCAATATCGGCGAAGAGCAGCTACCCCAGGTAAAAACTATAGAGGATGATCTGAACCAGCGGTTCTCGCGACCCCACCACCGCATCATCGCCCTCTGCGGCAAGCTGGAAATGGAGCTGGCCCAGCTGGACGAAGCCTCTGCCGAGGGATTCCGCACCGAGTTCGGGCTAACAGAGTCCGGGCTTGAGCGAACCATTAAACTGTCCTATGAACTCTTAGGGCTAATCACTTTTTTTACTGTAGTCTCGGATGAGGTTAAGGCCTGGTCTATTAAGAAGGGCACTACGGCCCTAAGAGCTGCCGGCAAGATTCACTCCGATATGGAAAGGGGCTTCATCCGCGCCGAGGTCATAAGCTATAACGACCTCCTGAAGTGCGGCAGCATCGCCGAGGGCAGAAAGCACGGGCTACTCAGGCTGGAGGGGAAGAATTACATCGTGCAGGACGGCGATGTGATTACTTTCTTGTTTAACGTGTGAGGAAACTACCTCACTCCCTCAATCCCCCTCTCCTTCAAAGGAGAGGGGGAAATATAGAAAGAGGGGCGCAGCCCCTCTTAAACACCCCTGTTTAAAAACCATCTCCCCAACCACCCACCAATATCTGCGCCGTCAACCTAAAAATTCAGCCTTTCACCAATAAAAATTTTTAAATTTTATACCGCTGGCACTTGCCTTATTGCCGCCGACGGTATAAGATAATAGGCGTTTTGTCCGAAGCATAATAAGGTGACATTTAATACCAGTCACCCGGCTTTATGAAACCTTTAGGCCAGACAGCATTAAATAGCGACGAGCACTAACCGGAAATATTTCCGGTCTATTAAAAAATCAAACCCGAGGTTTAGAATTATGACTGGAGAACTGGTTCACATTGGTTTCGGCAACATCCTGGCAATGAGCAGGGTTATTGCCATAGCTTCACCAAACTCGGCGCCAACCAAGCGTATCATTCAGGAAGCGAGAAATAAGGGGCTACTGATTGATATGACCAACGGCCGGAGGACCAAGGCGGTTATCTTCGCCGACAGCGGGCACATCGTTCTGGCGGCCCTGGCCCCGGAGACCATAACCGGCAGGCTTATGGTCAGCCGCGTAGGTTCGGCGCTGAAACCAGAGCAATGCGATGAAAAAATCAGGCTATGAGCGTGAATGCCTGCTTGATATAGACCCCAAGCCGCTACTCCTGGTCCTTTCCGGTCCCTCGGGCGCCGGAAAGGACGCTGTTTTAACCAGACTGAAAGAGCTAGGGCTCCCCCTGGAGTTCATCGTAACCGTAACCACACGCCCCCGGCGAAACAGCGAGAAGGATAACATAGACTATCACTTCGTTTCCGGAGAAAGCTTCCAGGAGATGATTGAGGCAAAGGAGCTTCTGGAGTGGGCCAAGGTCTACGGCAACTGGTACGGGATGCCCAAACAACCGGTAAAACAGGCACTGGCAGAGGGCAGGGATACCATCCTAAAGGTTGATATACAGGGAGCCACCACCATCAAGAAAATCCTGCCCCAGGCAGTATTTATCTTCCTGGCGCCACTATCAAAGGAAGACCTCGTCACCAGGCTCCGGGAGCGCAACAGCGAATCAGCCTCCGATCTAGACCTGCGGCTGAGAACCGTCGAGGAGGAGATGAAGAAGCTACCCATATTTGACTATGTCATAGTCAACAAACAAGGGCAAATCGACCAGGTAATATCGGAGATTAAGGCTATTATTACTGCCGAGAAGCTGCGGGTGACTCCCAGAGAGTACTGCCTATAGGCTCGCCATTAAAACAAGCCCAATAGCCAGGAAAACAGGTAGCCCAGAGCGCCGCAAACAGGGAAGGTTATTATCCAGGCGGTGATAATATTGCCAGCCAACCCCCAGCGAACCGCCGATAACCTCCGCGTGGTACCCACCCCCATAACTGATGTGCTTATACAATGCGTGGTGCTCACCGGAATACCCAGATGTGAAGCTATCTCAATTACTGAAGCCGCTGCTGTTTGAGCAGCAAAACCGTGCACCGGGCGTAGAGTTGTAACCCTCATACCAATTGTCTTGATTACCCGCCAGCCGCCAATAGCCGTACCAAAGCTAATTGACAAAGCCGAAATGAGTATTATCCACCAAGTATCAGCATTGAATAAAGATAAGCGTTCCCATAAACCGGAATCATTATTGAAAAGTACTAAAGCCATGACCATAATACCTATGGGCATCTGACCGTCATTCTTACCGTGGCTATAAGCCATAAAAGCAGACGATAGAATCTGCAAATTGCTGAAAATACCCCGTACCTTAGCCGGGATGCTTCTACGAAATATCCACAATAGAAGAATCATAAAGGCAAAACCACCGATGAAACCGAGGACGGGAGCCGTAACCACCGCCGCCAGAATCTTGCCCATTGCCCCCCAAGCCACTGCCCCGGTGCCCACAGCGGCTATACCGGCCGCCGCCATAGCGGCTACAAAACCGTGGGTCAGGCTCACCGGCAGTCCCCTGTATGTCGCCAGGGTCGTCCAGACGATAACCGCCGCCAGGGCGGCAACCATCGTCTGGTACGAGATTGCCTCCGGTATTAAGATGCCCTGACCGATGGTTTTTGCCACAGCCGTGCCGGTAGCGGCACCGGCCAGATTAAAGAAGGCGGCCATTATTATAGCGTTCCGGGGAGAAAGGGTGCGGGTACCGATTACCGTGGCTATGGCATTAGCGGCATCGTTAAAGCCGTTAACGATACCAAAACCAAGAGCCAGAATGATAATAGCAACCAGAACCCATAACGAAGGGTCAGGCATGCTTGATGGCTACCCCCTCAAGGACGTTGGCTACGTCCTCACACCTATCGGTGGCGCTCTCCATATGCTCATATATCTCACGCCACTTGATGATATAAACCGTGTCCTTGGTATCATCGAACAGCTCGCCCAGCGCCGAGCGGAATATCTTGTCAGCCGCATTTTCCAGCCGGTTAAGCTCGACGCAGTGCTCGGGGATATTTTTCAGCTCGGAGCGACGCCTCAGCAGGGGCACCGCCCTCTCCACCTCCATCGCCGCCTTAACTATAACATCGGCCAGCTCCTTGGCCCTCTGGGTGGGAGCATTTATTTTATATATATACATGGCATCGGCGGCGGCGTGGATAAAATCGATAATATCATCCATTGTATGAGTCAGCATGGCTATATCCTCTCGGTCAAAGGGGGTAACAAAGGTGCGATGCAGAAGGGCGGCAATCTGATGGGTAATAGAGTCGCCTTCGTGCTCCAGCTCGGTTATTTCGGCCACCTTTATACCGATATTTTCCCAGTTATCGAGCATCTCCTTCAGCCCCAGGGCAGCTTTTACTATATTGTGGGCTGCTTTCTCAAAAAGGTCAAAAAACTTCTCCTCACGGGGGATAAAGGGGATACTAAACAATAGAAAACCTCCTCTGCCAGATAGAGTACGTCATACTGGGTTCAACAAGCCTCATAGCAACCGATAGTCTAAAAGAACTGTATCTATTTTATAGGGAGTTTAGATAAAATAGACATAACTGTCAAGGCAGGGCTTGCCGGGGCATAATGTTAAGCCTGTTACTTTTCAACTATTGACAGCCAGTAGACAAGAGCATAGAATGCAAACTTAAAATAAGACATGAAAAGTGGGGGAGAACAGCCCGTAATATAATGGAAAGCGAGCCTCTTGAGCAACTGCCTGCCACCAAACCTGGCGACCGAGTGTTAAGAAGGATAAAGAAGCCCCGGGGAATACTCAACAACGTTTGCCGCGGTATTTCAAGATGTTTCCGGGCTATAAGCTGTAAGCACTGGGAGACGAGATAGATGTACATCATCATAGCCGGTGGCGGGGTAATAGGTTCCCACATCGCCTCCTTACTGGCGGAGGAGGGGCATGAAGTGGTCGTCCTGGAGCAATCCCGGGAGGCGCTGGAGAATATACGCCGCCAACTCGATGTCAAGACCATCCTGGGAAACTCGGCTACTCCCACAGTTCTCAAACGGGCAGAGGTGGAGCGCGCCGACCTAGTTCTTGCCGTCACCAACAACGACGAGACCAATATGGTCACCTGCTTTATGGCCAAGGAACTGGGCGCCGGCACGACTGCCGCCCGAATCCGAAACCCGGAATACTCCGGCTACTTCGTGGCCCAGGCCAAGTCGCCTACCGCCACGCGGAAGATAGTAAGGCCTAAAAAGCTGGGGATAGATGTTTTCATCAACCCGGAGGCTGAGGCAGCCAAGGAGATAATGAGCATCCTGTCCAGCTTCTATTCCACCCCGGTGGAAAACTTCGCCGACGGCATGGTCCAGATAAGGGAGTTCCGGGTGGAGGATGAAGCGCTGGTTGATAAGCCCCTGTCCAAGATTAGCTTCCCCAAGCCATGCGTCATTGCCGCCATCGTCCGTGAAGGGGATATTATTACGCCCGATGATAACGAGGTGATTGTGCTGGGTGACAGTGTGTACCTGGTCGCCTCCCGCGAGTTCATGGACGAGCTGGGGGGGATGTTCAGCACACCGAAGCGGCCGGCCAGGAAAGTGGTTATCGTCGGCGGGGGGCAGATTGGCTTTCTCGTCGCCGAAGGTCTGCAAAGGCAAGGGGTTATGGTCAAGGTCATCGATAACGACGCAGATCGCTGCCAGGAGATAGCCACCAAGCTGGAAAAGGTAGTGGTACTGCAAGGCGACGGCACCGACCGCAATTTCCTCATCGAGCAGGGAGTGCCATCGGTCGACGCCCTCATAGCAACCACCGAAAGCGATGAGTTTAATATCCTCTGCAGCTTACTGGCCAAGAACCTGGATGTACCCCGAAGCATGGTAGTCATCAACAGGCCGGGCTATGTCCCGCTGGCTGAGACAATCGGCGTCGACATAGCGGCACTACCCACCCTGCTAACCGCCGACAAGATTACCCGCTTCGTCCTGCGCGGCGGGGTAATCTCGACGGCTCTGCTGGAGGGACAGCAACTGGAAGCCATCGAGTTCGTTACCAGCCCGACGGCACAAATCGCCAACAAGAAGATTGCCGAGGCCGGCCTGCCCAAAGAAGCCATCGTCGGAGCTATCGTCCGCAACAATACGGTCATTATTCCCCCGGGGGATAATGTAGTACAGCCGGGAGACCATGTTATCGTGATATCTCCTCTCTCAGTCGTCCACTCTGTGGAAAAGCTTTTCCAGTAAGAAGCAATAATGAGAATAAAGGTTACTCTTCATTACCTGGGACTGCTGATAGCTATCATAGGCTCCACCATGCTCCTGCCCCTGTGCTGGAGCCTTTATTCTCAAGAGCCCGATACCGCGGCTTTTGCCATCTCTATGGCTATCAGCCTGGGCTCGGGGCTACTGCTCTGGCGCCTGACGCCGCTGGACGCCAGCGAGAGAAGGCTCAGCCGGCGGGAAGCAATAGCACTGGTTGCCGGGGGCTGGATAGCGGCATCGCTTTTCGGTGCCCTGCCCTATTCCCTTTCCGGAGCCCTGCCTAGCTTCCTGGACGCCTTCTTCGAGGCTATGTCGGGTTACACCACCACCGGGGCGACGGTGTTCACTTCTATCGAAAGCCAGTATCACGGCATCCTTCTGTGGCGTGCTCTGACCCAGTGGCTGGGCGGCATGGGGATAATTATGCTCTTCGTTGCCCTGTTCCCGATACTAGGCATCGGCTCCGCCCACTTGGTAGAAGCCGAGATGCCCGGCGGGCAACAGGGTGAGAAGCTAACAGCGCGCATACGGGATACCGCCAAAGCCTTATGGTTAATCTATCTAGGTCTGTCAATTGCTGAATTTATTCTGCTCCGTATCGCCGGACTGCCCATATTTGATTCCTTAACCGTTACCTTCAGCACCATCCCTATCGGCGGTTTCACCGCGACCAACTTGAGTATCGGTGCCTACAATAGCATCTTCGTTGAAGCCATCATTATCTTCTTCATGATAGCCGCTGGTGTCAATTTTGGGCTGTATTACTACCTCCTCTGGAAGCGCCAACCGGGACGCCTGCTTAGGAACCCCGAGTTCAGGCTTTATATTGCTCTCCTCATTGGTGCCGTACTACTTATTAATATAGACCTCATAGTCAATATGGGTATGTCTTTGGGTGATGCCCTAAGATACGGTAGTTTTAACACTGTGTCAATAATGACAACAACCGGCTTCAACACCGCCGATTTTAATGCCTGGCCGGAGTTTGCCAAGTCGGTATTACTTGTCCTGATGGTAATCGGCGCCTCAGCGGGCTCGACCGGCGGGGCACTCAAGGTCATCCGGCTTCTGGTGCTGGCCAAGTACACCTACCGCCGCATTCTGCTCGCCTTTAACCCACGTGCCGTCATCCCGCTAAAAATTGACGGCACTGTAATACCGGAAGGGGTTACCTCCAGAATTATCAGTCTGACCATCCTGTACTTTGTTGTTCTGGTAGTCGGCTTCCTGATAATGAGCAGCCTGGGGCTGGACAAAATAACGGCTCTGTCCTCGGTTACTGCCTCACTGGGCAACGTTGGTCCCGGCCTGGGCCTGGTCGGGCCGGCAGAAAACTACTTCTTCATCCCAGCTGTCGGCAAGGGTGTCCTCATATTCTGTATGCTGGCTGGCCGCCTCGAGCTTTTTACCCTGCTTATGCTGTTCACCCCGGCTTTCTGGAGGTGGCGCTAAAGGGGATTTATTAGAAATCCATCCCCCTAACCCCCTTCCTTTACTAAAGGAAGGGGGAATAAAATGAAGTATAAGAGGGGCTTTGCATTTATGAAAGCGGGAGGTTTGGAGGGATGCAGTCCCTCCATTCTAGTCTCCCCCTCAGCTTTCTTTAGCTTTTCTTCCCCACCCTACCCACCCTCGGTAAGAGGGACTAAGAGAGAGGTTGTTGTGGATAGTATGTCTCTTTTATTATCTTTTCCCACCCACCACCCTTTAAGGAAGGGAGTATTTAAAATTTCCTTTGCAAAATATAAAGGTTTGTTGTAAATTAATGGTAGGGAAGCTATAATACCCGCCTGATGGTGGCAAGTGGAGATATGGAGTTCCGCAACATCCTAGTGCCTGTAGCTGGCGCCAAGGCCGATGAAGGGGCAATAGAGCTGGCCTGCAGCCTGGCTAACAAGAAGAATGGGAGCCGAATCTTTGCCGTTCACGTAATCCCGGTAGAGCGTTCCCTGCCGCTTGATGCCGAAATCGAGTCTGAAATTGGCAGAGCCGAGACCATCCTCGCCCACATAGAGGAGATAGCCAAAGAGCATAACTGCCAGGTTGAGACCGATATACTGCAGGCTCGCGAGGTAGGACCGGCCATCATTGACGAGGCAACAGAGCGAGAGATTGACCTGATTCTGATAGGAGTTACCTACAAGAAGCATTTCGGGCAGTTCTGTCTGGGCGATGTTTTGCCTTATGTGCTTGAGAACGCACCGTGCCGTGTCCTGCTCGACCACCAGCTTAATATATGAGTGAAATATGAAAGTAGTCATTATGGGTTGCGGTCGGGTAGGCGCTCAGCTGGCTACCCTGCTGGACAAAGAAGGGCACCAGGTTACCGCCCTTGATGTCGACGCCTACAGCTTCCGAAGGCTGCCGCCGGACTTTGGCGGTACTGCCCTAATCGGCGACGGCGTCGATGAAGAGGCTCTTAAGAAGGCGGGTATAGAAGAAGCCGACGCCTTTGTCGCCGTAACCCAGGGGGACAATCGCAACGTCTTGGCTTCACAGATAGCCAAGCACATCTTCAAGGTACCCAAGGTAGTCTGCCGTATCTATGACCCGCTCCGTCGCGACATATACAGCTTGCTGGGGCTGGAGGCTATAAGCCCGACCACGGTGTTTGCCCAGATGCTGAAGGAAAAACTGGAGGGCTGAGACAGGCTTATGTATATCATAGTTGTTGGTGGCGGTCGACTGGGCTACTATCTGACCAAAGCCCTGCTCGACGAAGGACACGAGGTGCTGATAATAGAAAAGGACGCCACCATCAGCCATACCATCAACAACGAGCTGGGCAGTGTCTGCTCCCGTGGTGACGGCTGTGAGACGATGACCCTGGCTCAGGCTGGAACCAGCCGCGCCGATATGCTCATCGCCGTGACCGGCGAGGACGAGGATAACCTGGTCGCCTGCCAGGTAGCCAAGTATAAATTCGAGGTGCCCCGTACCATAGCCCGCGTCAGAAACCCGAAGAACGAAGCCCTCTTCAAGCTCTTGGGGGTCGATGTCGCCGTAAGCAGTACCAGCATCATCCTGGAACACATCAAGCATGAGGTGCCATCGCACCCGCTGATGCACCTGCTGACCATCCAGGAAAAAGGGCTGGAGATTGTCGAGGTCACCATATCGCCAGACTCAACTACAGTGGGCAAGCAGGTTAAGAAGCTTTCGCTACCACCGGAAAGCATCCTGTCCCTGATCATTCGCAAGGAGAGAAAGCCCATCGTGCCGACAGGCAATACCACCCTTCAGGGGGGAGACCAGATAATAGCCGTTACCCGCCCCGAGTCGGTAGAGGCACTGAAGTCCGCCCTGACCGGCAGTTAACGGCCTTTGCCACCCTTTATATAAACCTTCTTAGTTGAAACTAAGCATAACATTATATCCCTGCCGGGCGATCATCACCGTCTACCAGTATATTACCTTACCTGCCATCGGCAATCCGCTCCCTGCTCCACCTACCCATCTCTGACTACAGCTTCTATTCCTTCACCGGAGTGCGATGCAGCTCAACCGCCCTGGTGATTGTCCCGTCTTCCATCTGAACATCAAGCTGAACGGCGTACTCATACCGGTCGTCATTGAACTCGGCATGAACCAGCCAGCCCTGCTTCGGCTCCTTAAACAACGGGAAACGCTCGGCTTTGAGTATGGTGATGTTCTGCATGTTTTGCCCGTAGAGGGCTTTGACCGACCTTATCACCACAGGTTTCAACTGGGTAGCATTACTGATTGGTTTGGGCATAACTCCACCTCCCCAACTTATTTAGGCCATCATCTTAACGAGTAACTCCCCATGGTATTTGACGGAAGCCTTCTCTTAAACTATATTGTGAACCTAAAATAGCTG
Organism: Dehalococcoidales bacterium; assembly: GCA_034431095.1. Lineage (GTDB taxonomy): Bacteria > Chloroflexota > Dehalococcoidia > Dehalococcoidales > W693 > W693. Next base: position 18,440 of record DAOUDM010000015.1, read on the forward strand.
AAAATCAATAGGCACTGCCAGCCACCATTACCGGAACAGGACTACACTGAGAGCCGGGCAAGGAGGCCGATTATGACACAAAACAGTTCCAAAAAGTGCAGGCTAACGATTGCTACCCTCATGACAGCCGCTATCATCACCGGTAGTATATTAGCCGGGTCTGGATGTGATAACACCCGGCCGATAGAGATCTCCATCCCCGAAACAACCGCCACCGGACAGATAACCCGGATTTTCATTAGCGGAGCGGTTAGTAACCCCGGTTTCTATCCCCTGGCGGACGGAGACAGCCTGGAGTCCCTTATCCAGGCGGCTGGTGGTACCATTGATGGCGCCGACCTCAGCCTAATTGAGCTCCATATTGCCCAGCCGGAAGAAGAAACTCCGCAGAAGATAGACATCAACCGGGCTGCCGCCTGGTTGCTCGAGGCCCTGCCCGGGATTGGCAAGGTGAAAGCACAGGCTATAATAGACTACCGCGACCAGAATGGACCCTTCAACAACACAAACGAACTGCTCAAGGTAAATGGTATCGGGGAGTCCACCCTGGAGAATATTAAAGGCCTGATTACCGTGGCCGATTAACTAGATGCTGGAGAAAGAAGAAAGGATATAGTATTTGCTGCTCATATGCCTCGGTGTCGCCTGGATAACCGGTATTTTTATCGGCTCGCAGTTCAACCTGCCGTTAGCCTTTGTCTTCTTCGGGCTTATCCCGCTTCCCCTGCTTTTATTCCGGCGACACTGGAAGAAGGCATTATTAGCCAGCCTGTGTATCTTTATCTTCTTCGGCGGCGCTTTTTACTTCCAGTCCAGCCTGCCGGCTGATGACGAAAGCTCCCTCAAGTTCTACAACGATACGGGAGCGGTAACCATCAAAGGAACGGTCAGCCAGGACCCGGATGTCAGGGATAAAACCACCCGCCTCCGCCTGTCAGCCCTGGAGATAGGGCTGGACGAAGGGTGGCACGAGGTTCAGGGAGATATTCTGCTATTCGTCCCCAGATACCCGGAATATAGCTACGGCGATGTCTTACTGATAACCGGCGAGCTGGAGACGCCGCCCACGTTCGAGGGCTTCGACTACGCCGACTACCTGGCTAATGAGGGTATCTACTCCACCATGCTCTACCCGGAGATAGAAGTCCTGGCGACCGGGCAGGGATTCCCGCCGCTGGAGTGGCTCTACTCGCTGAGAAATAATATGTCGCAGACCCTGGCAGAGGTTCTGCCTGAGCCGCAGGCATCGCTGGCTCAGGGCATCGTCCTGGGTATCCGGGGCAATATCCCGTCTGCACTCCAGGAAGATTTCTCCCGGACCGGCACCGCCCACCTGCTGGCTATCTCGGGGCTCCACCTGAGCATAATCGCCGGGCTTATGCTCAGCATCGGCATCCGGCTGTTCGGTCGCCGCTACTACCTCTATATCTTGATGACACTGGTCGTCATCTGGCTCTACGCCCTGATTACCGGCATGCACGCCCCGGTGGTGAGAAGCGCCATTATGGCCAGCGTATTCCTGTCCGCCGAGCTACTCGGCCGGCAGAGGAGCTCCATTACCGCCCTTACCTTCGCCGCCGCTATAATGGTCGGTATCAATCCCCAGGTTCTGTTCACCGCCTCTTTCCAGATGAGCTTCCTGGCTATAACCGGACTCATCTTCATCTTCCCGCCGCTGCAAAACCTGGGGCGGAGGGTTGTTGACAACAGGCTAGGCAGATACCCAGCGCTATCGTCTACAGCCGGCTTGCTTTCCGACGGCTTCAGCGTAACCCTAGCTGCCATCATCGCCATCTGGCCAGTCGTTGCTTACTACTTCGGTGTTGTTTCTTTAGTCGGGCTGCCGGCGACATTCCTCGCCCTGCCCGCCCTGCCCGGGATTATCGCCCTAGGAGTGATAACCGGAGGGCTGGGGCTGATTGCCCTGCCGGTGGCTCAGGTCGGCGGCTGGCTGGTCTGGCTATTCCTGTCCTATTTGCTGCTGGTGGTCAACGGCTTCGCCGCTCTGCCCCTATCACACATTGAGGTCGGCTCCACTATCGTTCCCCTGATATGGATATACTACGCGGCGCTGGCTTTCATCATCTGGTTTGCCGGTAACCGCCAGCGGGTAAGCAATCTCAAGGCTAAATCACTGGCTATAGTAAAACCGGTTATGGATAATACCGGCAGTTTCTTCTCCCGGGTACCCAAGAAATGGCTCATCATACCGCTGTTGCTAATCACCATCCTGGTATCAGCAGTGATAGCCGCCAGACCTGACGACAGGCTACACGTCAGCTTCCTCAATGTCGGCCAGGGGGACGCCATCCTGATTCAAAAGGGCAGCCAGCAGATTTTGATTGACGGCGGCCCCAGCGCCCAGGCGATAACCCTGGAGCTGAGCAATAAAATGCCCTTCTGGGACAGGACTATCGAGCTGGTGGTGCTCACCCACCCCCACGCCGACCATATCGCCGGTCTGGTCGAGGTGCTGGACAACTACCGGGTGGAGCAGGTGCTGTCCCCCGACCTGGACTGCGACCTGGCTATCTACGATGAGTGGCTCAGGCTAATCGAGGAGAAGGATATTGAATACACCATCGCCTGTGCCGGCCAGCGGATTGAGTTTGACGGGGTGGTTATAGAGATCTTAAACCCGCAAAACCCGCCCCTGCTAGGCACCGAGCCCGATATCGACAACAACGGCATAGTACTGTATGTCAGCCTGGACGGGATAGGCTTCCTGCTTACCGCCGACATAATGTGGCAGGGGGAGTTCGAGCTTATCACCCGGCGGGCTATTCCCCAGAGCACCGTGCTCAAGGTCGCCCACCACGGCTCCGCCACCTCCACCACTCTTGAGTTTTTAGCCGTGGTCAGTCCCCGGATAGCCGTTATCTCCGCCGACCCTGAGGAATTCGGTCACCCCCACCCCGATGTTATGGCAAGGCTTGAAACAGTTGTAGGCGCAGAGAATATTTATTTAACCGACGAGGACGGCACCATAGAGTTCATCACCGATGGAAGAAGGCTATGGGTGAGGGTGGAGGAGTAGCCAGCCCGTGCTCGGCAAGCAGTTTTTTATCCGCCAGGATATCTTTGGTGGCACCTTCAGCGGCTACCTGCCCCCGGTCAAGGATAATCACCCGCTGGCAAAGAGCCCCAACCAGCTCCAGGTCGTGGGAGACTATCACCTTGGTTACCGGCAGGCTCTCCAGGACCCCGATTAAGTCCCACTTCCCCCGGGGGTCAAGGTTGCTGGAGGGCTCGTCAATCACCAGGATTTCCGGTGACATAGATAAAACCGTAGCTATGGCAACCCTCTTCTTCTCGCCGATGCTGAGGTGGTGCGGCGAACGCTTTTCGAAGCCAGCCATACCGACCATCTCCAGCGCCTTCGTTACCGCCTGGCGCACCTCGTTATTGCTATAACCCATATTGATAGGGCCGAAGGCGACATCGTCAAAAACGGTCGGTGAGAAAAGCTGGTCGTCTGGGTTCTGGAACACCAGCCCCACCTTGCTCCGCACCCACCTCAGGTTTTTATCGTCAATCGGCTTACCCAGCAGTCTTATATGCCCGTTGCTCCTCAGCACTCCGTTAAAGTGGAGTATCAGCGTGGACTTCCCCGCCCCGTTGGGGCCAACCAGAGCCACCGATTCCCCCCGATATATGGTCAGGTTGACATCGTTCAGCGCCTGCTGCCCGTCAGGATAGCCAAAGGAAAGGTTTTTAATCGTTACAATCTCTTCCATCATTGTCTCTGCTTCAATATATCAGGTTAAACATGCCGATTGAGACCAGCGCCATACCCAGGACGGCGATAAAAAGCACGTCCCGGCGGCTGAAGCACAGCCGCTCCAGTGTCCGGCTGTGCCCGTCAAAGCCGCGCGCCACCATAGAGACGTAAACCCGCTCGCCGCGCTCGTAGCTGCGGATAAAAAGAGTACCAATCATATTGCCCACAGTGCCTATCTGCCACAGTTTCCTGCCGCCGCCGAGGTTGCGGCTGTCCCTTGCCTGCTTCATCCGCAGAACCTCATCGGTCAGCAAAAAGATATAGCGGTACATAAAGGACATAATCATCACTATAACCTTTGGCATCCTCAACTGCTCCAGCCCCTTGAGGATGCTGGTAAAGCTGGTCGTTGAGGTCAGCAGAATCAGGCTGAGGATGGAGAGCCATGCCTTTGCCATAATGTTCCACAATACCTGAAGCCCGCTATGCGTCACCGAGACCTGCCACAGCCACAGGTTATAGCTGCCGGCTACCTCCCCCTCCTTGAAGAAGGGAATAAAGACAGCCATCAGCAGGACGAAGGGTATGATTACCAGCGACCGCTTGAGGAAGTGGCTGACCGGTAGTCGGGATAAGGCAATAAGGACAGCAATAACGGCGAAATACAAACCGTACGCCAGCCAGCTACCGGACGGGGTCAACGCCACCGCCGTTATAAAGGCAAGGGTTACCACCAGCTTGCCACGCGGGTCGAGCCGGTGGATTACGCTATCGCGGTCACTATACCGGTCAAGAAAGCTGTGCTTCATAGACTAACCCTGCCAGTTCAAGCCTATCGATTGGCAACTCCCCCTCTTCTCGACTTAATCATCCAGGCAAGGCAGTAGGCTATGGCAAAGAGTAACAGCGTGCCCAGCCAGCCGGCGAGGATGGCCGCTACCGCCTCGTTCTCTATGCCGGGAAAGACATAGTCGGCAACAATCTCAAAGGGCGCCTCACCGGCAAAGCCGATAAAGCCCTTATCCTCGGCAACCTTCTCCAGCCCGTCGGGGGAAGACGAAGCCAGGGGGGAGATGGTCGCCAGTAACAGACAGAATACCAGTGCTATTAACCACCACTTTTTATTACTCATGACCAGACTCCTCTAAATCCTCTGTAATTTAAGCAAATCAGCCCTGGTTGACAGCACCACGCTGACCACGGCAACGGTAATCAGCCCCTCGCCGATGCCGATGAGGGCATAAACGCCAGCCATCGCCGGCAGTACCACCGATACAGGCGATGTTCCCGAAACCGCCAGCTCTATAGCACAGGCGACTGAAGCCAGCAGAACCGAAGCCCAGGCGGCAATAAAACCAGCCACCAGCTTTGAGCGGCTGTTATCGCCCAGCAGCGAGCCTATTATGCGGTAGATGTAATAGGCGCTGAAGCCGGCGACAACGCCCATATTGAAGATATTGGCGCCCAGCGCCAGCAGACCGCCATCCTGAAAGATGAGGCACTGAGCGATAAGCACCACGCTCATTATGATTACCGCCGCCCAGGGACCCAGCAAAATAGCCACCAGAGCGGCACCGATGACATGCCCCGAGGTACCCCCGGCAACCGGGAAGTTTAGCATCTGGGCGGCAAAGATGAAGGCGGCCAGTATCCCCATCATAGGGATATGCTTTTCGCCGAGCCTCTTATTGGCTATCCTTACCGCATTGGCGACACCGCCCGCCGAGGCGATACCGGTGGTTACCACCGTAGCTGTGCTCAGGAAACCATCTGGAATGTGCATTGCTTTTTGCCCCCCCTCACATATTTAAGCAATTGCAAATGGTTGCATAAATAATCTAAAAAAATTTATCTGCAGTCTTTACAGAGGCCAAAAATAGCCAGGTGCCTTAGTTCGGCATCAAAGCCATAGTCCCGGGACAGAGCCGCCTTGAGCGGCGACAGTAACGATTCATCGAGGTCGATAGTATGGCCGCACTTGTGGCAGACAAGGTGGTGATGGTGTCCCTTTTTTATGCTGTGGTAGCGCACCCTCCCATCGCCGAGGTCCGTCTCCGTTACCAGCCCCAGCTCCTTCAGTAGCTCAAGCGTACGGTAGACGGTAGATATATTCAGGTGCGGATACTGGTTACAGACCTGCATATATATATCCTCGGTACTGATGTGGCCGTCCGCCCCATCAACCGCCTCCAGTATCATCAATCGCTGTGGCGTCAGGCGATACCCCTGACGGCTTAGCTTATTTACTGTGTCTCCAGTCTTAATCATTAGCCCAACCCACTATAAAACCTGTAATATTATATCATAGAACAATAGCAAGTGCAAGGGGTTGCATCTGCAAGCAAAGTTCTAATTTTATTGTAAACAACCTATCCCCTAACCCCTTCCCTAACAAGGGAAGGGGAGTCGGTTTGGGAGGGGGCTTTGCCCCCTCCCAAAAAACCTTCCCCCTCTCCTGTGTAGGAGAGGGGGACACAGGGGGTGAGGTAGTCCTCAACCAAAAGAGAACGAAACCCATCTGCAATATTCTTACTCTTTCTGAAACTTCTCTCTACTGTCCAGCATTATAGTTACCGGGCCGTCATTGTGAATTTCCACCTGCATATACTGCTGGAAGCGACCGGTCTCTACCTTCAGCCCGGTGGCACGAGCCTGCTGGACAAAACACTGAAACAGATCTTCCGCTGGAGCCGGCGGTGCCGCATCGGTGAAACCGGGACGGCGGCCCCTCCTGGTATCCGCCAGCAGGGTAAACTGGCTCACCAGTAGCAGTTCGCCGCCGATATCCAGAGCCGAGAGGTTGAACCTGCCGGCCTCGTCGCCAAAGATGCGCAGGTTAACAACCTTTTGCACTAGGTATTCAATATCCCTTTCCCCATCGCCATCAGCCACCCCGACAAAGACCACCAACCCCCTGCCTATCCTGCCCACCTCCTCACCGGCAATACTAACCCTGCCTTCGGTCACTCGCTGTAGCAGCGCCTTCACCTTATCCCTCCTTCTCCTTTTATCAGCCAGAATCCCGGCACATTCTAGCTTAAAGGTTCAGCCGGGGCAAACAGACCGGGGGTTTTTATCGGCACAAATTTTATAACCAGCCCGGCAAAACGGCTGATTTTTATAGACTTGCCGTTAAAAAGGGTGTAAAATAGGATATAGCCCGTGAAGAAGTAGGCGATATGATTGTAACAGCTTCAGCGATAACACGAAAACAGAAAGCACTGGCTTAGATTATCCAGTGCTTTCTTGAGTTAAGGAGGGTGCCATCATGCAGTCAAGTTTGATCGGGAAGATTGAGAAGGCAAAACACTATGCTCAAGAGCTGGAGCGGATTACCTTCACCGAGTTCTCGGTGCAGTTTCGCGGTGAAAACGATATCCACATAACAGGATACCGGGACGGTAAATGGCACTGCTCGTGTCACTTCTTTGCCAGTTGGGGGATTTGCAGCCACACCATGGCTCTTGAGAGAATCCTGGTCAACATGCTGCCCCAAGAGGCTTTAAGCACCCAGTTTGAAACGACTCTCTAGGTTTGTGGCAGGAGGCTGGTGAGATGAAGCGCAAATCTGCATTCTTGTTTTTATTGGTCGGGCTACTGGTTATATTGCCGGTGCTTGCCGCCTGCGATGGAGAACCAAACGAAACCACGACAGACCCAACGCCAGTACCCTTCTCTATAGATATATTTCCAGTCCTCATGGAGGATACAATCGCCGGGCAAAGCTGTGTCTTCCTGGTCACTGTCAGTGACGAAAGCCCGGCAAACGGCGAATCAAAGCCGGTCTACATTTCAGCTACTTCCCCCGGCGCTACGGTAACCGTCGGTCCCCGAGCGATAGCTCCGGGACACGTTGCCGAGGTGGTAGTCATCCCAGACGAAGCCAGTACCGGTAACACATTGACGGTAACGATCGAAGGCGAGCGAGACGGGCTGTTAGAAACGGAGACGGTCACCCTGGCCGTCCAGGAAGCACCGCCGGCAATAGAGGAGCTGGTACTCAACGCCATCGAGCTGCATAACAGGTTCATCCCCTGGTTGGCTGAAAACTACCCTGACCTTAACATCACCGAAGAAACCGAGTGGTCTGTAACAGTGGTATTCCCCAACACCCAGGATATTATAAGGTACTACCTGTTCTTCTCCGAGGACTGGGAAATGGGGATACGGTGGTATGTAACCACAGAAGCAGACGATTGGGCGAGAATATATCTCAGGCTGCGGACCGCCGAGCTAATCCCGTCAAACGCCTTTGAGATTTCGTCGGTGGCAGCAGGCGAAGAGCCTCACGCCATAACCCCGCCGAAAGCGGTATGGCGCTAAACAGCCCCGGTAAAGTATTCAATCGCCTCGCCGACGACGAACAGTGAGCCGGTGATACAGACAAATCCCTGCTCTCCTGCCATCTCCTGTGCCAGCGACAATGCCTCGGGCACCGCCTCCACCGGCTGAGCCGCCACGCAATACTTGCCAAACTCGGTGACAACGAGTGATGTCGCCATCGACCGGGGGTGGCGGGAACGGGTAGCAATGACCCTGTCAAAAAGGGGAAATAGCTCCGAGGCAATGCCAGCTATATCTTTATCACAGGAAGCCCCGAAAACCAGAATCGCCGGCTTAAAGGGCTTGCCTTTGAGCGGGTGACAGCCATAGCCTTTGAAGTAATACTCCAGAGACCCCTTCAACTCCCGGGCTGAAGCCGGGTTATGAGCGCCGTCAGCCACTATGAGAGGATTATGCCCTAAAATCTGGAAGCGTCCCGGCCAGCTCACGCGTTCCAGACCATTAATAATGCTATCCCGGGAAACACTGAAGCCTTTTTCGGCTAAAACCTCGAGTGCCGCTACCGCTGCCGCTGCATTCTCCAGTTGATAGCGCCCCAGAAGCGGGAGGGATAACCGATAGCTATCTAACCTGCCTTTAATGCCGAGTAACTGTCTACCATCATCGAAGCCGAGCCCCTCATAGGTGACATCACCCCCAACCCTGATCAACCTGGCACCGCGTTCAAGGCATACCGCTTCTACCACCCGGGCTGCCTCGTCTGGCTGTGGCGAGCTGACCACTACCGAACCGGGCTTGATAATGCCCGCCTTCTCAACGGCGATTTCAGCCAGGGAATCACCCA
>DAOUDM010000016.1:0-17712 GCA_034431095.1 Dehalococcoidales bacterium
GTCCCAGGTTGATGCCGGTAATGGGGACCGAGTGGGGAGCCACCGCCTGAGCGGTTCGCAGAATGGTGCCGTCACCGCCAATGGTCAGGATTAAATCACTGCCATTTATATTCCCCCTGACCTCATCACCCTCCCAGGCGGAACTCAGCCAGCTTTTAACACCGCTTGAGCACAGAAACCCGGCTAGCTTTTTCGCCAGGGAATGGGCATCCTTATTTAGTGGATGATAGACAATGCCAACCCTGTTCATTAATTATGACCCGCTTTCCGGTGAAATATAGGAAATTACGAGGTAAAAGAAGTGTAGCATCGGCACTAAAGGGTGTCAATAATGGGATTTTCCCGCGGCTATCTACGCCTGGCGACGAAGATTGTTACTATGCCGATAGCCATAATGATAATGGCTCCTATGGGGCCCCAGAAGACCCACTTAATCAGGCTCAGGCTGGACAACAGAATGAAAATACCACCTATGACGGCGATAACGCCCACCACTTGAATACGGGTGCGGCGTGTCTTTTTTATCTCCTCTTCGTCGTCCTCTTCGTCTGCCGCCTCAATTCTGGCAAGCCTCTGGCTCTTTCTTTTAGCGGGCGTGCCCAGAACCCTGACGCCAATAAGGACAATGGCGGCAACGATAATTATAAGGATAATCTCTACAGGTCCCGGCAGTCTCACGGAATAACTCCAGAATTATGTAATCTGATAACGGGTCTTAAACAATCGGCTTGTACAGCATAACATATTCTGCGGAAAAGGTTAAGGACGGGGCTCATCTTCCTGGGAAGAGCTATAGGGATACCCCGCTTTCATTCTAGCCTGACGGCGGCTATAGATAATGGAGACAGCCAGGAGAATGGCACCGACCACCAGCATAACGATAGCTAATACCAGCATAGGCGTCAGCGAACTGCTAACCGACTGCGTTATCCATTCCTGGAAAGACGATGGGATGTCAAGCTGCGCCAGCTGTGGTTTAATTAAAGCTCTAGCGACCAATACCGCTATCAGATTGAAGACGCCAAAGGTTAGGAAAATGCCTGCCAGGGCACGGCTGGCACCCTTCACCTCGCGATAGATAAGGACGATACCAGCAGTCAATAGTAATATAAATACAACGAGCAAACTGTAGCCGAGTGTGAAGTAGCCGACATACTCCCTCGACTCCTCGAGTGTTGTCTCGGCCTCGGACAACGAATCGGCAACATCGGCTGGCACCTCGGAGCCTATCGACTCCTCGTCAATCTCAAGGGCTAACCCGATATCCTGGGAATATTCCTCAAAGAGCGTATCGAATGCCTGCCCAAGCTCAGCCGGAGACAGCCCGTCAAGCTCCGGCGGGGGTGACGACAGAAAGTCCTGCCTCAGCCTGTCTTTCAGGCTTTCCTTTATCGGTTCCAGCGATATTACTATATCTATACTCTGGCTCTGCCCCAGGGCATAATCGCAGACGGCTGGAATGGCAATGCTTGCCTGCTCCTTCAGCCATGGCTCCAGCTCCAGGGCAATATCATCCAGGTGCGGCTCAATGGACAATCCGTAGGGCAGGTCTGCCTCGGACGCTATCTCCACCAACAGCTCCCGGGTCAGGGGCGACAGGTCGGCGCCCTCAACTATAGAGATGAGAAAGTCCGGGTCAAGGACAGTGTCCTTCAGTGTTTGTGCCAGGTCAAGCTCCTGGCTCCGCCCCTTCAGGTAATCATAGACGGTATGGATGGCTTCCCCCATCCGCACCTTCATCTCTGCCTCGTTTTCGATAACAACTTCTTTAATAAGTTCCACCAGCTCCGGGTTGTCTTCAGCAAGCTCGCCGTATTCCACTTCCTCCATCAGCGAGGGTATATCGAGCGCATCGAGCCTAGAGGTAACGAAGTCGGCATTAAGCGCCGTCATGTTTATCGTGAACGCCAGCCCGAAAATAGCCAGAGACAGGGTCAGAAGAAACCCCAGCAAAGAGACCGATACAACCTTAAGCTTACTCATCTCTGTAGACCCCCTGACTGGAGATTGCTAAAACAGTCATATACTACTACCGGAGCTTGTTTGTGTCAACACTCATAATAATAGGGTAACGTTCTACCCTAATTGCAAACAACCTATCCCCTACCCCTTCTCTTGTTAGGGAATGGGAGTCGGTTTGGGAGGGGGCAAAACCCCCTCCCAAAAAACCTTCCCCCTCTCCTGTATATGTATGCAGGAGAGTCAAAGAAGTGTGAACTATTAGAAATCCCTCACCCTTTTTCCCTCTCCCTTTACTAAAGGGAGAGGGATATTTTAATAACGGGGCGCTTAAGAGGGGCTTCGCCCCTCTTTCTATATCTCCCCCTCTCCTTACAAGGAGAGGGGGATTTAAGGGGGAGAGGTAATCCCCAACCAAAAAAGAATAAACCAATAATAGCCGTAGTATCTTGACAATTATGGCTAAAGATGTTAAATTAAGCTAATTTAGCAGTCTCGGGCTTAGATTGCTAAAAGGGGGTAAAGGTGTTGCGTCCCAGGATGGCGACAGTATTGACAACTATAGCCAGGCAATACATTTCCAATGCAGTGCCGGTATCATCGGCAAGTATCGTCGATGACTGCGGCCTGGAGGTAAGCTCAGCCACCATCCGCAATGAGATGGCACGCCTGGAGGAGGACGGTTATATAATTCGTCCTCATCATGCGGCAGGCAGTATCCCCTCGGACAAGGGCTACCTGTATTACGCCGGGACACTGAAGGATCTGGAACTGCCGCTGGCAGAGCAACGGCTGATAAACCACCTTTTCCATCAGGTGGAAGAGGACCTGGAAGAGTGGCTCAGCCTGGCGGTGGAGCTTATAGCACAACGAGTGCAGAACGTAGCTATGGTTACCAAACCAAAACCGATAGCCTGCCAGTTCAAGCACCTGGAGCTGATTTCCCTGCAAGACCGCCTGGCACTGGTCGTCCTGGTTCTGCGCGGGGCAAGGGTAAGACAACAACTGATAAACTTTGACCAGGCTATGCCTCAGGAAAAACTAACTGCCATTAGTAGTAAATCGAATGCCGCCTATACCGGCTTAACCTGTCCCCAGATTCTGGCCAAGGATACCGAGCTCTCCCCCATCGAACAGCAAATAACCGATTGCCTGCTACGGATGATGAATACCGAGGATAAGCGGGAATACGAGGAACCATACCTTGATGGCTTGCACTTCTGGCTGAACCAGCCGGAGTTCAATACCGGCCAGCGAATGGCGCCACTGGTAGAGCTATTCGAGCAAAGGAAGCTGGTGGAAGCGATACTGCCCGATAAGATGGAGAGCCACGGCGTTAAGGTAATCATCGGCAAAGAGAACAAGGCAGAGGTTATCCAGGGCTGCAGTGTGGTTATCACCCGGTATGGACCGCCGGATGAGGCTGTGGGCACCATAGGCGTCATCGGCCCCACCCGTATGCCCTATGCCCGCACTATCTCCACCATAGGCTATCTAGCTTCGGTAATGAGCACACTGGTAGCCGAGCTGTACGGCAAGGAGCTACCCCGTACCGGCAGGCAAGCCGGGGGCGAACAACAAGCTGAGGAGTGATTATCAATGGCTGAAGATAACCAGAGCGGTGAACCGGAACCAGAGGTTACCGAGACAGAGGATATAGAGGCACTCAGGGAAGCCCTAACCGAAGCCAGGGCTCAAGCGGAAAGTCATCTGGATAGCTGGAAGAGAGCCCAGGCAGACTTCATCAACTACAAGCGGCGCAGTGAGCAGGAAAAGGAGGAGACGAAGCAGTTCGCCAACTCAGTACTTATCTGCAACCTGCTTCCCGTTCTCGACGACCTGGAGCGGGCGCTGAGCTCCGTGCCGAAGGAGCTGGCAAAGCTCCCCTGGGTGGAGGGCATCAAGCTTATCGAGCGCAAGTTCCATTCCATTCTGGAAGCCCAGGGGGTAACCCCGATAAAGGCAAAGGGTAAGCACTTCGACCCCAACCTGCATGAAGCGGCAATGTGCAGTCAGGGCAGGGAAGGGATGGTGGTCAAGGAGCTGAAAAGGGGCTACAAACTGCGTGATAAGGTCATCAGACCGGCAACAGTAGCCGTGGGTAGTGGCGATACAGCAAAGGAGTCGGGAAAACAGAAATAAAAGAGAATAGACCGTGAGGTTTGATAATTCAATTAAGGAGGAGCAATAAACAATGGCAAAAGTAATTGGCATCGACCTGGGCACCACCTTCTCGGTGATAGCGGTGATGGAAGCCGGGGAGCCGGTGGTTATCCCCAACGCCGAGGGCAACCGTATTACGCCGTCGGTGGTAGCCGTCAGCAAAAACGGTGAGCGCCTGGTCGGACAGGTAGCCAAACGCCAGGCGATTACCAACCCGGATAATACGGTATTCAGTATCAAGCGTCTGATAGGGCGTAAGTTTGGCGAACCCTCAGTAGAGTACGACCGCAAGCTATTACCCTATAAAATAGTCAAGGCACAAAATGGCGATGCCAAGGTGGTAATGGGCGAAAAGGAGTACAGCCCGCCCGAAATCTCGGCGATGATACTGCAGAAGCTCAAGACAGACGCCGAGGCATATCTGGGGGAGAAGGTCAACGAAGCCGTGATAACGGTGCCGGCCCATTTCAACGACAGCCAGCGGCAGGCGACCAAGGACGCCGGCCAGATAGCCGGGCTCAAGGTTCTCAGAATAATAAACGAGCCGACGGCGGCTTCACTGGCTTACGGACTGGACAAGAAAAAGGACGAGACTATCGCCGTCTACGACCTTGGTGGCGGCACCTTTGATATATCCATACTGGAGCTGGGCGAGGGCACCTTCCAGGTCAAGTCGACCAACGGCGATACCCACCTGGGCGGTGACGATTTCGACCAGAGGATTATGGACTGGCTGGTTGACGAGTTCAAGAAAGACCAGGGGATAGACCTGCGGCAGGACAAGATAGCTCTCCAGCGGCTCAAGGAAGCCGCCGAAAAAGCCAAGAGCGAGCTATCCACCACCCAGCAGACGGATGTAAATCTGCCCTTCGTAACCGCCGACGCCAGTGGCCCCAAGCACCTCAACATTACCCTTACCCGCTCCAAGCTGGAGCAACTGGTGATGGACCTGGTAGATAAAACATTGGGACCGTGCAAACAGGCATTAACTGATGCCGGCAAGAAGGCGGCTCAGATTGATGAGGTAGTCCTGGTCGGCGGGCAGACGAGGATGCCGCTGGTACAGGAGAAGGTGAAGCAGTTCTTCGGCAAAGAGTCTCATAAAGGGGTCAACCCCGATGAGGTAGTGGCTATCGGCGCCGCCGTCCAGGCCGGAGTGCTCAAGGGAGAGGTCAAGGATGTCCTGCTGCTCGATGTTACACCACTGACTCTTGGTATTGAGACCCTGGGCACAGTGTCAACCCCGCTTATCCCCCGCAATACCACCATTCCCACCTCCAAGACTCAGATATTCAGCACTGCCGCCGATAACCAGCCCGGCGTCGAGATTCATGTCCTCCAGGGGGAGAGACCGATGGCGGCGGACAACAGGACACTGGGGCGCTTTATGCTCGACGGCATCCTGTCGGCGCCGAGGGGTATGCCCCAGATTGAGGTCAGTTTTGATATCGACGCCAACGGCATCCTCAGCGTCAAGGCTCTCGACAAGGGCACCGGTAAGGAGCAGAAGATAACCATTACCGCCTCCAGCGGATTGAGCAAAGAGGAAGTGGAAAAAATGCAGCGGGACGCGGAGACACACGCCGCCGAGGATGCCAAACGGCGTGAAGAAGTGGAGACCAAGAACACCGCCGACACAATGGCATATACCGCTGAAAAAACGCTCCGCGAGCAGAAAGACAAGATACCGGACGAGATGCAAACGGAACTGGAGGAAAAGGTGAAAGCAGTACGCTCGTCATTACAGGGCAGCGATATCGACGCCATCAAGAAGGCGATGCAGGAATTATCGGAAGCGATGCAAAAGGTGGGCACCGCCGTCTACGGGCAACAGCCACCCCCGGGCGGTGAAGCACCACCTCCGGGTGGCGAAGCCCCGCCGGAGGGTGAGGCGCCTCCGGGCAAAGAAGACGAAGGCACCGTTGAAGGCGAGTTCCGCGAGGTTTAAGCATGGCAATTAAGTTCGTAAGGGATTACTATGAAATCCTAGGAGTAGCTAAGAATGCTACTGCCGAGGAGATAAGGAAAGCTTTTCGTAAGCTGGCCTTTAAATATCACCCAGACCGCAATCATGAACCCGGGGCTGAGCAGAATTTCAAAAAAATAAACGAGGCTTACGAAGTCTTAAGTAATCCTCAGAAAAGAGAAGCTTACGATGCACGACAAGCCCGCTATACCCAACCTAGATTTATGCCTAAGCCTTATAGGCCTACCCGAAGCACCTCAGAAGAGCTACTCCGAGTCATAATGCAGAAAGGCACTCCTGGGTGGGCAAAAGTTCTGGCAGGTGCAGGCTTTGTTCTTGATATTTACTTAAAGGCTAAAGAAAGAGAGTTAAAGAGAGGCTCCGCCTCTCTTACATAACCCATTCCCCCTCTCCTGTGAGGAGAGGGGGATACAGGGGGTGAGGTTGGGTGACAAACTAATATACTCTTTATATCTATACCCGCCAGCCACCCTTAAGGAAAGCCGAAACAGATGAAGGGACAGAAAGAGACAAAAATAATATGGCAGTAAAACGGGACTACTACGAAATACTCGGTGTAAAGAAAGATGCCAGCACCGAAAATATAAAAAAGGCTTTCCGCAAGCTGGCTTTCCAGTGCCATCCCGACCATAACCACGACGACGGCGCCGAGGACAGGTTCAAGGAGATAAACGAGGCTTATGAAGTGCTGGCAAACGCCGAAAAGCGCTCCACCTATGACCGCTTTGGGCATGCCGGCGTCGATGGCTTCTCGGGGCGTGACTTCGAAGGCTTTGGCTTCGGTGGAATGGGCAGCATCTTTGAAGACTTTTACGAGTTCTTCAGCGGAGCGGCATCATCCGCCCGCAAGTCGCCAAAGCGCGGTGGTGATATCCGCTCACATGTAACCATCACCCTGGAAGAAGCCGCCTTCGGCTGCCAGAGAAAGATAGATATATCCCGCATCGAAAACTGCGCCACCTGCCATGGCACCTGTGCCAGGCCGGGCAGTCAGCCAACCCGTTGCCCCGATTGTAACGGCAACGGACGGGTACAACGGGTACAGCAGAGCCTCTTCGGCCGTTTTACCAATGTTGTTATCTGCCCTCGCTGTGACGGAGAGGGTAAAACCATCAACGAACCCTGCCCCCAATGCCGGGGAACGGGCAAAGAGAAGCACAAACGTAGCATTACCATAGAGATACCAGCCGGTGTTGACGACGGCAACGAAATGCGGCTAAGCGGACAGGGTAATGTCGGTGAAAGGGGTGGCCCGGCCGGCAACATCTACATCACAATAACGGTTCTGCCCCACCGGCTCTTCAAGAGAGACGGCGCTAATATCCTCTACGAGCTACCGGTTAACTTCGCCCAGGCGGCTCTCGGCGCCGACTTGGCAGTACCCACGCTCCACGGCGAAGTAAAGCTTAAAGTCCCGGCCGGCAGTCAAACGGGTCAGGTTTTTCAGCTCAAGGGTAAGGGCATTCCCTATCTCAACAGGAACAGATACGGCAACCAGTTGGTCAGGCTACTGGTAGTCACTCCAGAGAGGTTAACCAAGCAGCAGCGTCAGCTCTTTCAGGAGCTGGCTAATAGTCTCAGCCGGGACGAGAAGAAGGGCAAATAGCCCCGCTCCACCCTTAACTACCCGTACTTAATGACGCCGGTGCCGCCGAAACAGAGAGAAGAGCCTCCATTTCCTGCCGACCAGTTCGTGTCTGCCCCTGGTTCCCAGTAGCTCGGTTATCGCCTGGCGGGCGTCAGCCCCATTATAGAGCACCTGGTAAATCTTTTCGGTAATGGGCATCTCCAGCTTGAGTTTCCGGGCTACATCCCAGACGGCGGCGGTAGTAGCCACTCCTTCAGCTACGCCAGCCATTGAAGATATAATCTCCTCAAGGGAGCGCCCCTTGACCAGCTCAGCGCCGACATAGTGATTGCGGCTCAAGGAGCTGGCACAGGTCGCAATCAGGTCACCGAGACCGGATAATCCAGAAAGGGTAAGCGGGCTGGCTCCCAGGGCGACCCCAAGAGCCGCCATCTCGGTCAGACCACGGGTAACAAAGGCGGCTTTGGCGTTATCACCGTAACCCAGTCCGTCAACCATCCCGGCACCGAGAGCGATGACATTCTTCAAGGCGCCACCCAGTTCAACCCCGATAATATCGCTATTGGTATAGACATTGAAGTTGTCTGCCGATAACAGCTTCTGGGCTTTTTTAGCCACCGCATTGTCCTCAGCGGCTACCACCGCCGAAGCCGGAAGGCCAAGAAGTACTTCCCTAAACAGGTTGGGTCCGGAAAGGACACAGATATTGGCGTGGAAATCAGCCGGTATCTCATCGGCGATTACCTGAGACATACGCTTATTACTGCCGATTTCCAGACCCTTGGCGGCGCTTACTATCAGCATCGACTCTCTGAGATAGTCCCTGACCAACACCACATTTTGCCGCATCGTCTGTGACGGCACCGCCAGTATAACGGCAGTAACACGGGAAAGGGCTTCTTTTACTGAACTGGTAACCGACAATTGCGGTGGGAAGGTAACACCATGCATCTGGCGCGAGTCAGGCCCCTTCTTCCTCAACAGGTCGGCTTCTTCCTCAGTCCGCGCCCATAACCGGACATCAAGCCCCTTATTTGCTAATACCACTCCCAGGGTTATCCCCCAGGCAGTGGTACCAATTATAGCAACCTTGGGCATATCTCAGCCTGTCTTGTCTTCACTCATTAAAGGTCTCTGGCACCGGCTCAGCCAGACAGGGCTGAGCCAAGCCGCTCCGACTTCTGGTTCAACCTGCGTTCCTTGCCCGATAACAGCCTTTTAATATTATCCCGGTGCACGAATATAATAAGCAGGGTGCCTATCAGAGTATAACCCAGATACTCAATGGGGAAGCCATTCATAATGGTGAGCGGAACTAATATGGCATAGGCGCCGACCACACCGATAATCGAGCCCAGGGAAGCAAAACCGCTTAAACCGGCACCTATAATCAGAGCCTCGCCACCAAATAGCCCAGCTACCGGGCACAAAGCTATCAGGCCACCGATAAAGGTGGCCACCCCCCTGCCTCCCTTGAACTTAATGAATATCGGCCAGATGTGCCCGGCGATAGCCGCCAGTGCGGCGATTACCTGGGCAAAAAGCAATCCCAGCCCGGAACCGCCGACCACCATATATTCCTGGCCAACTATCATACCGGCGAATACTACTGCCAGCGCCCCCTTGGAGATATCCAGCAGGACTACCGTCAGAAATGCCTTTTTGCCCAGCGCCCTGAGAACGTTAGTGCCCCCGGTTTTGCCACTGCCATACTGACGGATGTCTATTTTAGCCTTGTACTTGCTTATAATTAAGCCGAAGGGAATAGAGCCCAGAAGATAACCGATAAAGGCTACTAAAATGAACGTGGCAATCAGCATTGTTCACCCCTGGTCTTAAAGACTAGCCGAAGCGGCGTACCGCTAAAGCCGAACGACTGGCGCAGTCTGTTTTCCAGGTAGCGCCGATAGGAGAAATGAACCAGCCCGGTATCATTAACGAAGAAGACAAAGGTGGGCGGATTTACTTCAGCCTGGGTAGCATATAATATCTTCAATTGCTTTTTACCGCTTCGCGGCGGGCTATGGGTGGCTACCACCCGCTGAACGAGGCTGTTCACTTCAGCGGTAGGTATCCTCTTGAGCCTCTCCTGATATATCTGTTGCGCCTGGGCTATCACCTTATCCGTGCCCTGCCCGAGCTTGGCTGAGATGTACAGCACCGGTGCATATGGTACAAACTTTAGCTTGTTCCTGATGTACTTACTGCATTCAGTCTTGCTGCTATTCATAACCAGGTCCCACTTATTAACTACCAGGGCAATGCCTTTGGCAGCCTGCTGAATATAGCCAGCAATATGTACATCCTGAGCCACAACCATCTCGGTGGCATCAAATACAAGTAAAACTACATCAGCCCTATCTATAGCTCTCAGAGCACGTATAACACTGTACTGGGCAACCCCCACCCCCACACGTCCTCGCCTTTTGATACCAGCTGTATCAATAAGTAACACACTTTGCTCATCAAAGTCAAGTAACGTGTCTATAGCATCGCGGGTAGTCCCTGGAATATCGCTAACGATAGCCCTCGGCTCACCCAGCAGGGTATTCAACAGCATCGATTTACCGACATTGGGCCTGCCGACAATAGCCACCTTCATAAGCTCCGGTTCGGCTTCAACCACAGGCACAACTGTCAATAGGGAGGTTATCCTGTCCATCAACTCAAAGATGCCTCGCCCGTGGTAGGCGCTAACGGGTAACGGCTCACCCAGCCCCAGGGCAAAGAACTCTACGGCCTCTGCCTCCAGGCGGTTGTTATCCGCCTTGTTGGCTACCAGCAACAGGGGCTTGGCTGAGCTGCGGAGCAGGTCAGCGATTTCTGAGTCTGGGGGGGTTATGCCATCTTTAGCATCCACCAAAAAGGCGATAATATCAGCCTCACCTATGGCTGTCTTTACCTGCTGGTTAACCTCCAGCGCCATACTGGAACCAGGCACTGGTTCCAGACCACCGGTATCCACCACGACAAACTCGCTTCCCTTCCAGGAAACGTTAGCCACGATACGGTCACGGGTCGTCCCCGGCAAATCGCTGACAATGGCTATCTGCTTGCCCGCCAGACGGTTTAAAAGGGTCGATTTACCCACATTCTGTCGGCCGACAATAGCCACAATAGGTTTACTTGCATCCATTGCTTACCAACCCCTCACTCTGTATCCCTCTCCCCTCTTCATAGGGAGAGGGGAGGAAATTTTTAAAGGGGCTTTGCCCCTCTTTATCCCTTCTATTTAAAGCCCACAAACACGGGGGCATCCGGGGAGAGTCTTGCCCCTTTTTCTTTATCTACCTTCTCTTTGAAAGGAGAGGGAAATCAAGGGGGTGTTTAAGAGGGGGCGGCGCCCCCTCTTTCTCCAATTCCCCCTCTCCTCATAGGAGAGGGGGATTAAGGGGGTAAGGTATAGAACTACTTTACCCCCGAAAGCTCGCGGGCTGGCTTGATGCTGGGCGGCTCTATCTCGGTTCTGGCTACCTTCTTCAGCTCGCCGATTAAATCCCGGAACTGACCGATGAAGGTGTTATACTCCACGACAAACTTATCGTACTGCCCCAGGGTTTCCGGCGGCAGTTCAACCTTCTCGGCAATCTCGTAGAACTGCTCTATAAACTCGTGGTACAGGTCGGTCATCAACCACAGCTCATTCAGGTAACTGCGCAGGTAGATGCCGAGGCGTCCTGTCCTGGTATCGACATCCAGCCGGTTGGTAAAGCCACTGCACCAGGTATTAAAAACGCGCTGGGACATATCACAGGCTCTTGCCCAGTCCCACAGCTTGGCGTTATCCGTCTTGAACAGGCTGTTTATAATAGCGAAGATAGACAGTGACGATTCGCCCATAAAGCGACGGTTGAAATATCCCGCCAGCTCCTTGAGCTTCTGCGACGAACGCTCAAGCTCTTTTTCCCTGGCGCCGACAGCCACTAGCGCCAGGCCGATAACCAGAATAATGCCCAGAATGGTAGCTATAGCCTCGATAGGCCATTCATAGATATAGCCGATAATGGCTAATGCTGTTATCAGGATTGGCGCCCAGCCGTGGTAGATTACAGTCCTCAACATATCTGCGTTACCTCCTTATCGATAGCCAGCCAGTGGTATCTCAAGGCCACCCAGCATATGCATCAGCAGTGCTTTTGCAAGGTGCATCCTGTTCTCCGCCTGGTCAAAGACCACTGACTGTGGACTATCCAATATGTTATCAGACACCTCCTCGCCACGATGCGCTGGCAAGGGGTGCATCAGGATAGCATCTTCCTTGGCTAGGGACATAAGCTTGCTATCTATCTGATAGCCTTTAAACGCCCGGCGGCGTTTCTCAGCCTCAGCCTCCTGCCCCATGCTCGTCCAGACATCGGTATAGACGACATCGGCACCGGCTACTGCCTGATGCGGCTCTTCGGTGCAGAGCACCTCAGCCCCGCTATCCACAGCATAGCCCCGGGCTAGATGCAGTATCTTCTCCTGAACCTGATAGCCTTTGGGAGAGGCAACCCTGAAGTTCATCCCGGTCAGCGAGGCGGCGAGCATAAGGCTGTGGGCTACATTATTACCATCGCCGACAAAGGCAAGGGTCAAGCCCTTGAGCCCCCCCTTCTTCTCGCGAATAGTGAATATATCAGCCAGAGCCTGACACGGGTGCTCCAGGTCGGACAGGGCGTTTATTACCGGCACACTGGCATAGCCTGCCAGTACTTCAAGGGTCTCGTGGCAGAAGGTGCGGGCAGCGATGACATCCACGTAGCGGCTCAGGACACGAGCGACATCGGGAATAGACTCACGCTCCCCCAGTCCGACCTCAGCCGGCGACAGGTAGAGAGACTGCCCGCCCAGCTGTCGCATGGCGACCTCAAAGCTGACCCGGGTCCTCAGCGACGGCTTCTCAAACAAGAGAGCCAGTACCTTGCCACTGAGCGAGGAGAGCCAACCACTAGCCTTAATCTCCTCGGCATCCGACAGCAGTAATTGAATATCATCACTGCTTAAATCCGATATCGAAAGTAAGTCTTTCACCTTCAATCAGCCACCCAGTTACAGAATATTATGCCACACAGTATATCACGAAATAATGATGGTTCACTAGACCCAAGAAATAAATAGGGTAAACACTATATATTTGTAGATTAACCCTGGATGTGTTTTAATCTATCTAGCTTTAAGGCAAACCCTTCGATAGTATAAAGAGGAAAAAGATGACAATCAAGGAAAAGTTTACCGTATCCGGAGACCAGTTGCTGGGCAAGGTGAAACAGCTCATCCGTGAAGGCAGCATCAGAAAGGTCCGCATAATACACAAGGACAAGACCCTGCTTGAGGTACCATTGACCATCGGCGCCCCGGCGGCAGCAATCGGTATCGTAGCGGCACCGGTTCTGGCAGCGGTAGGCGCCCTGGCGGCTCTGGTAACCGAGTGCACCATCGAGGTCGAGAGAGTAGAGAAACAGGACTCCGACAATCAAGAGGGTGAGAAATAGCAACCTGAAAAAGGCATTGCTGTGGGTATTGCTGGTGGCAATGGTTATCGGGCTAACGGTAACCGGTGAGCTCTTCGGCAGTCGAATCGATAACACAACTCTGCCGGTAGAGACACAGATAGCCGAAGATATTACCCCCGAAGAAGCCTTCACCCTGATACAGGCAAACCAGCAAAGCCCGGACTTTACCATTATTGATGTGCGAACCCCTGAAGAGTTTGCCCAGGGGCACCTGGAAAATGCCGTTAATATAGACTTCTACTCTGCCGCTTTCAGTGATGAAATTGGAGCCCTGGACAAAAACCGAACATACCTCATATATTGCCGGAGCGGGGCAAGAAGCAGCCAGGCGCTGGGTTTAATGGCGGTGCTCCATTTCGCCGAGGTCTATAACATATCGGGCGGCATAACCGCCTGGCAAGCCGCCGGCTTGCCGATAGTAGAATAATCCCTCTGGCTTGCCCGCTAACCCAAACACCCCCCACCCTGCTATAATTAGGCTATGAAGAAGTTGCTTTTACTCATCGACGGTAACGCCCTCCTTCACCGCGCCTACCACGCCCTGCCGCCACTGACGGTGAGTAAAACCGGCGAGATGGTAAACGCCGTCTATGGCTTTGCCAGTATGCTGATCAAGGCTATCTATGAACTCAAACCCAGCCACTATGCCATCGCCTTCGATAGGAAAGCGCCCACCTTCCGCCACCGGCTCTTCGACCAGTACAAGGCAAACCGCCCGCCGACGCCGGAAGAACTGGTTAACCAGCTGGGGCGGGTTAGGCAACTGGTAGAGGCATTCAATATACCCGTCTTCGAGCTTGATGGCTATGAAGCCGACGATGTCCTGGGCGCCCTCAGCCACCAGGCATCAGGTCAGGGCGTCGATACCGTTATCGTTACCGGCGACGCCGATACCATGCAACTGGTATCGCCCCGGGTGAAGGTGCTCTATCCCAGGCCCAGGCGCTCCTTTTCCGATACCATACTCTACGATGAAGATGCCGTTAACGAGAAATACGGGGTCAAACCGGAACACATCGCCGACATGAAAGCACTGGCCGGCGACCCCTCGGACAACATCCCCGGCGTCCCCGGCATCGGCAGTAAGACAGCGGTCAAGCTCATCCAGCAGTTCGGTAGTATAAACCAGATCTATAAGCACATAGACGAGGTTACCCCGGAAAAGCTGAGAAAACTGCTACAAAATAACGAAGATACCGCCCACCGAAGCAAGGAGCTGACGACCATCGTTACCGAGCTGCCGGTCAAGTTGGACCTGGAGGAATCAAAGCTCAGCCGTTTCAACCGGCAAAAGGTAGCCGGGCTCTTCCGCGAGCTCGAGTTCGCCAGCCTGCTCCCCAGACTATCCGAGGCGCTGGAAGAAGCGCCGGAGATCAGCCCTACAGCTAAAAGCGAGCCGCAGTGCCAGATGGAATACAGCGTTATCTACACCACTGCCGCCCTTGGCGAGCTAATCGGTCGCCTTAAAAAAACCGGTGTTTTTGCCTTTGATACCGAGACGACCAGCCTGGATGCGATGTCGGCTCACCTGGTCGGTATTTCCCTGTCGCCAGCCACTGGTGAAGGCTACTACATTCCGGTAGGTCACGCCGGATGGGAGCAGGTAGAGCAGATACCGCTCGAACAGGTGACTGCCGGGCTCAAGCCCATCCTGGAAGACAGCAGTCTGGCCAAGATAGCCCACAACGGCAAGTATGATATGACGGTGCTGGCCGAGCACGGCGTCAATGTCAGCAACCTGACCTTCGATACCATGGTCGCCGCCCACCTGCTGGGCGAGAAGTCGCTGGGACTAAAAGCCCTCGCCTTCGGCAAGCTGGGTATCGAAATGACGCCCATTACCGAGCTTATCGGCTCCGGAGCCAAGCAGATATGCATGTCCCAGGTCGAGGTCTCCCGCACCAGGGACTATGCCTGTGCCGACGCCGATATGACCTGGCGGCTGGCTGAACTGCTCGGCGCCGAGCTTAAAGAGCAGGGACTGTGGCAGTTATTTTCGGAGGTGGAGATGCCGCTGGTGCCAGTACTGTTAC
The DNA here is from genome assembly GCA_034431095.1 of Dehalococcoidales bacterium. GTDB lineage: Bacteria > Chloroflexota > Dehalococcoidia > Dehalococcoidales > W693 > W693. The sequence goes on from DAOUDM010000016.1 coordinate 15,226, forward strand.
GTATGGAGAGGAACGGGGTGGCGCTGGACACCGACCGCCTGCGGCATATGTCGCACCGCCTCGGCGAGCGACTGCTGGAGCTGGAGAGGGAGATCTACGACAGCGTCGGCCACCGCTTCAATATCAACTCCCCCCAGCAACTGAGCCCCATCCTTTTCGACGAACTGAAACTACCACCGGCAGGCAAGACGAAGAGCGGTTACTCTACCGGCGCTTCGGTGCTGGAGGAATTGCGCGGCGTCCACCCGATAGTGGAGTTGATCTTGGAGTATCGCCAGCTAAGCAAGCTCAAGTCGACCTATATCGACGCCCTGCCTGGTTTGATTAACCCCAGGACGGGGCGTCTGCATACCAGCTTCAACCAGACACGAACGGCCACCGGCCGCCTCTCCTCAAGCGAGCCTAATCTACAGAACATACCCGTCCGCAGTGAGCGGGGCAGGGAGATAAGGCGGGCGTTTATCGCCCCAGCCGGTTGCCACCTGCTCTCCGGAGACTACTCGCAGATTGACCTCCGCGTCCTGGCTCACCTGTCCCAGGACCCGGCACTGCTGGATACCTTCCGCCATGACGGAGACGTCCACACCACCACCGCCGCCCTTCTCTTCGGGGTGGATTCAGCCGGGGTGACAGCGGACATGCGGCGTCTGGCCAAGACGGTCAACTTCGGCGTCATATACGGCATGAGCAGCTACGGGCTGGAGCAGGCAACCGAGCTATCGCGGGAAGAGGCGGAGCAGTTCATCGACTCCTACTTCAAAAAATACCCGCAGGTAAAGGAATACCTCGATTCGACCAAGAAAAAGGCGAGAGAGAAAGGCTACGTCGAGACGATACTGGGGCGGAGGCGTGCCATACCGGAGATTCACTCCTCGAACCGCAACCTGCGGGAAGCCGCCGAGCGCATGGCGATAAATATGCCGGTGCAGGGCACATCAGCCGACATTATCAAGGTAGCCATGATTGAACTGGACAGGCAGATGGCAGAGCAACAACTGAAAAGCAAGCTCCTGCTCCAGGTGCACGACGAGCTAATCTTCGAGGTGCCCGACGAAGAGCTGGACGAGATGAGCCAGCTGGTGACACGGATAATGTCCACCTCCCTGGAGCTAAGCATCCCGCTGAAGGTGGATATCAAAATCGGCGACAACTGGGAGCAGATGGAATAGGCATGCCCGAACTGCCTGAAGTCGAAACGATAAGAAACGAGCTACTGCCCTATATTGTCGGCCGTACTATCAGTGGCGTTACCTTATTCTGGGAAAGGATGCTCCGCCAGCCATCGCCTGCCGAGTTCCACCCTCGCATTTCGGGGCAGAAGGTAACCGGGTTGAGCCGGCGGGGCAAGTACCTGGTCTTTCAGCTAGGCGGTGGCGGTTGCCTGATAGCCCACCTGAAGATGAGCGGCTCCCTGCTTCTCGGCAAGGGTTCGCCACCCGAATACACCAGAGCTATAATCCACCTTGACGACGGCACCAGCATCTTCTTCCGCGACCCCCGCAAATTCGGCACCCTGCAACTGGTAGAGGACAGTGATAGCGTCTTATGTAAACTCGGACCTGAGCCGCTGTCGTCCTCCTTCACTCCCGAAACACTATACGATAGCCTTAAAAAACGAAAAGCTCCGATTAAGGCACTGCTCCTTGACCAGAGCTTTATCGCCGGCATCGGCAACATGTACGCCGACGAAGCCCTCTTTGTCGCCGGTATCCACCCGCTCAAGCCGTCAAACAGCCTTTCCCGAACCGAGGCACATCGCCTGCACCGGGCAATCCAAGACGTTCTGCGAGAAGCCATCGGTAACAAGGGAGCCAGCGTTAATACTTACTTCCGCCCCGGTGGCGAGATGGGCACCGCCCACTCCCAATTCCAGGTCGCCCATCGCGGCGGCAAGCCCTGCCCTACCTGTAACACACCAATCCAGCGTATACCCATCCGTAATCGCGGCAGCTACTTCTGCCCCCGGTGCCAGCCGGAAGGGTAACCAGGCCTGTCCGGTTAGAGGCACCGATACTTGGCTCTCAAGCCAAAGCCTGATATAATTAACTTATAGACTATAGATAACGAGGTATATAACCCACATGACCGAGAAAAAGAAGGTAGAACTGGAAACATTCATCGAGAATGTAAATAAAAAGGATAAAAAACGTAACGGTCTAAAAATCCGTTTTGCCTTTGTCAATAGGAAGAGGTAAGCCAGTTATATCGCGCTACCTTAACCTTCAGTCACTTAACTCGAAATGGGTGCCCTTCACGCTCAAAATCGGGCAGGAGTATTCTGTGAGATGCCATATCCTGTGCCCAGCCAGCCTCCAGCCCCACCTCCTCTATTACCCTGAGAGCATCTTCATATTCCGAGAGCGATATTGGCCGTGCCAGCAGGGGGAACTGGCTGGCACGCTGCATCGGGTGGTACTGGGACATAATGCTAACCGCAATTTTCGGGGAAACCTTCCTTGCCAGCCAGGCGAGTGAATCCCGGCTGCC
>DAOUDM010000017.1:0-4668 GCA_034431095.1 Dehalococcoidales bacterium
CCATTAGGCAATATCAGATGACGAACGATTAGCCCTTTCCGAGCTACCCCGTTCTCATCGACCACCAACTCCCCGACCTGGCGGTACATCTCCCTGATAGCGTTCCGGGAGTGGAGGACATAATCACGGGCTCCGGAATATTTTCTAGCCCGGCCATCGGAGGCATATTTCAAGTCCGGCAAGTAGATATCTATGATACCATCGAGCTCTTTCAGTGTCTTTATAGAATCATAGCTGTTGGTGTTATAGACCAGCGGGATTTTAAGCCCCATCGGGATGGCTTCCAGTAGCGCCTTCACTATTTGCGGCACGAAGTGGGAGGGTGAAACGAAGTTTATATTGTGGCAACCGAGGCCGTCCTGCAAATGCAGCATATGGCGGGCGAGGGTGTGGCAGTCCGTCTCGTTGGCTTTCTGCCTCTCCCAGTTCTGGCTTATCTGGTGGTTCTGGCAATAGCAACAACGCAGATTGCAGTTACCGAAGAAGATTGCCCCCGACCCCCGTCTGCCGGAGAGGACGGGCTCCTCTCCGTGGTGGTCGCAAACAGAGGCTACGATGGGCAGATAGCCGGAGCGGCAGAAGCCCAGCTCACCTTCAAGACGGTCAACGCCGCACTCACGGGGACAGATATCGCAAGACGCCAGCCGTTCCCACAGCCTCTCCGCCCGTTGTCTAAGCTCACCGGAGTGGTAGAGGGATAGATAGTTGGAATTCATATATTACCTATAAAATAATTATCTAAATTATGTCCTATTTGAATCCAATAATCTATAGTTTTACGTCCTTCTTAAGAATGAAGTCATTTAATCTTTCCTCACATTCAGCAACACGTGGATATAACTCACTTGGCTTTCTCTCTTCTAGCATTTTTTAATCCTCCTCCTTCCCTTTATCATTGTCTACCAACCCCTCACCCTTTATCCCTCTCCCCTTATTAAGGGGAGAGGGAAGAAAATTTCTTAAAGGGGCTTTGCCCCTTTTAATCCCTTTACTAAATAACCTCTTATCAGGGTGTCCAAGAGGGGCTGTCGCCCCTCTTTTCTATCCTTCCCCCTCTCCTTTGAAGGAGAGGGGGATAAGGGGGTGAGGTAGGTCATTACTTCCTTAACTTCAGGTGAATCTGCAAGCTGTCAGCCATATTATTGATTGCCGCTTTAACGAGTTTGGCTTTCTCTTTAATATCACTAGCTACAGCCATCTTTGTTTTGGCAATTTCCAGTGCTTCTCTTAGCTTGTCTAACGGCACAAGCTGACAGCTAGTGCAGTAGAAACTCTTGGAACGGCCGTCATCATAGTTATCAATAAGGTGTCTCAGAAACTCCAGTTTTACCATCTCCAGTCTGACAAATTCCTCAATGCCATTCATTTGAATAAAAGTGTAGTTGGCGGCAAGCGGTTTATAAGAGAGGAAGGAATCACGGTATTTAGCCGAATCCAGCAGCTTGGTTACTCTCTCGCATTGTGCCCAGTCAACACACTGGGCGCATGTCTCAAGGCTTCTTTTCTTAACACAGCAGGTAATGAACCCGCAGGACGGGTGTTTCTGCCAGAAATCCAGGCCACAGCAACCTGGGCAACTTGATGGACCCTCGGTATGATACCTCGAGCACAGGCTGCAGTTAAGACCACAGGCACCAACTATTGGATACTTTTTAAGCGGGTACTTATCCACTGCCAAATTCCTATCGGGGTTCTCCCTACGGAAGGCTCGCTTAAGTCGTTATTCTTGCAATCTGTGCAGTCTGGCCAATGCCTCTTTGATTCTCTTAATGCAGCGCTCCTTACCCAGCGCCGCCATCGTCTGGAAGAGCGGCGGCGCCACCGCCCGACCGGTAACAGCCACCCTCAGCGTGCCGAATAGCTGGCCAGTCTTTAGCTCCAGCTCCTCGGCCAGAGGTCTGAGTATGCCTTCCAGAGATTCCTCGCTGAACTCCGGCAGCCGTCCCAGCCTTCTTCGCGATGTTTCCAGGGCTTTGATAGCCAGCTCCCGGGTCATCTTTTTAACAATGAGCAACTCGGGTTCGTAGGCAAGTTCATCGACAAAGAAGAAGTCGGTAAGCTCTGGCACCTCTGCCAGCGTCTTAGCCCTCTCCTGAATAAGGGGCGTTATCCGATTAATGTATTCGGCAGAGAGCGGTCGCCCCACCTCCGGCGGCAGTTCCCTCTCCAGGAAGGGAATTGCCCGCCGGGTGAAGTCCTCCAGGCTCAGATTGCGGATATAGACGCCGTTCATCCAGTCCAGCTTCTCCTGGTTAAAGATGGCGGCTGTCTGGCTTACCCTTTTCAGGGAGAAATTGTCTATAAGCTCTTTACGGGTCATAATCTCGGTCTTGTCATCCAGGGACCAGCCCAGCAGTGCCAGGAAGTTCATCATCGCCTCGGGGAGATAGCCCCACGCCTGATAATCGGTTATAGATACCGCACCATGGCGCTTGCTCAGTTTGGAGCGGTCGGTGCCCAGCAGCATCGGCAGGTGGACGAACTGCGGCGGCTGGTAGCCCAGCGCCTTGTAGAGCATCAGGTGGCGGGGGGTGCTGGACAGCCACTCCTCAGCCCGCAGGACATGGCTTATCGCCATTATGTGGTCGTCGACGACACTCGCCAGGTGATAGGTGGGGTAGCCGTCGGATTTGAGCAGGACGAAGTCATCGATATTGGCGTTTTCAAATGTCACCTCGCCACGAATCAAATCGTTAAATGAAGTCTGCTTCTCCAGCGGTGTCATAAAGCGGACTACCCTCTTGGAGCCGGACATAAACTTCAACAAGCTGCTCGTCGCCGATAGCCCACGGCAGCGCCTGTCGTAGCCCGGCGGCTGCTTGAGTCTGACCTGCTCGGCTCTCATCTTCTCCAGCCGCTCCGGGGTGCAGTAGCAGTAATAGGCATCGCCCTGTTCCACCAGACGCCTGGCGGCAGACTGGTAGAGCTTGAGCCGCTCCGACTGGAAGTAAGGACCGTAGTCACCACCCACCCCGGGCCCCTCGTCCCAGTCCATACCCAGCCAGCGCAGAGCCTCAAGGATGGTCTCCACCGCCCCGTCAACACTGCGGGCGACATCGGTATCCTCGATGCGGACGATAAAACTGCCACCGTGGTGGCGGGCAAAGAGCCAGTTAAACAGGGCTGTCCTTATATTGCCCACGTGCGGAAAGCCGGTGGGGCTGGGGGCGTAGCGGACTCTGACTTTATCTTTTACTTTTGCCATCAATATATTATTCCTTTAACAATTCAGCCTGTTTCTATTAATGGGATTTCTATATAGTCATCTTGTTTCACTGCTCTCATTAATCCTAGCAGCTTAATTGGCTGTTCTTTTGCTTGAATCACTTTAACTATCAATGGAAACCCAGGAGATGTACCTCTCTCTACTCTAACACCAATTCCATTAGTTATTGAACCGTTATTAAGTTGCATGTCTTTATGAAAACCATGTGCAAACGGACTATCACCACTCTCACACTTAATTTGAATCTCATCTTCATTGTTTCCAACTAATATAATATATCTAGAAATAGGCTCAAGATAAGTTTCTGCACGAAATTCTATAGTCAATTCCTTAGTTCCTTCACTAATATAACCACGGATATTTTGATAGACTTGAGTGCCAAGTTTATAAATACTACGACCTTTAATTACGTCTATAATTCGTCTTATTCCATTTTCTAATCCCTGCCCAAAAATATCAATATAGAGGGTCTGTAACAGAACTTCTGGCATCATACAATCATCTAACTTGACTGGAATGATTTTAACCTCACCTTTTGTTGCTTTTATAATTGCATTTTGCCATTCTAACTTTACCATTTCACTTATTAGACTATTTTTTGAAACAAAGAAAAAGAAAAACTTACAATCCAAAAGCCCTTTGTTCATCTTATCTATAATGCCATCACCAGGCTGAATTGACCAACTATCATAGAATATATTATTTTGTCCAAAAACGGCTGCTATTCTCTGAGCAATTATGTCCACAATTGGTTTGTCTTTGTGTGTATGGCTAATGAAAATCATCTTACCAACTTTATTATCAAATATCTGATTTAGACTCTTATCCCCCCACGCTCGGCCTGGCGGCCGGGGCGGTGACGGGGGCTTCGGGTATCCTTACCACATAGGTCTCAGCCATCTTGTCGTGAAAACCCTGCTTGCGGCTGTCGAAGGCAATCCAGATAAAGCCGATGAACAAAACGGCGGCGGATACGATATAGCCGAGGTATCTTAGAAGGGCAACGCCGATGGTTACCTTCGAAGCATCCTGGCGGACCAGCTTTATACCGAGGAGCATCTTGCCCGGCGTCTGCCCCCGCCACACCCAGAAGGTAACAAAGTAGGCGATGTTAACCAGAAGGGACAGCAGGTTGCCGGCAATCAGATAGGGCAGGGCGCGCCAGAGCGGCTCGTCAAAAACATCGCTGCTACCCCACAAGCCTTCGAAACCGAACCATTGATACGGGGCAAAGGTTAAAAGTATAACCGAGCATATGACAGACAGGGCAAAGATATCAATAAGAAAGGCGGCCAGCCTCCTCCAGAAGCCGGCGAACTCAAGGGCAGGGGTCTCCCTTTTTTGCCGTACTATCTTCTCGCGTCTGTCGGACAAGGGTTGCATAGTGATATTCTACCACCACGGCGGACAACATTCTAGGCTATTTTCTCCAGCGCCTGCTC
>DAOUDM010000018.1:0-43110 GCA_034431095.1 Dehalococcoidales bacterium
AGTCCATGATGAGGTTATCCGTGATGGACATCACCTTGCCGTATATGTCGCTGGGCGCCTCGGTGATGCCGATGTAGTTGCCCAGGCTCTTGCTCATCTTCTTACTTCCGTCGGTGCCGATGAGGATGGGTACCATCAGTATCTGCTGGGGGAGCTGCCCCACCGTTGACTGTAGCTCGCGGCCGACCAGCAGGTTAAACTTCTGGTCGGTGCCGCCAAACTCGACATCGGACTCTATAGCTACCGAATCATAGGCCTGGAGCAGGGGATACAGGAACTCGGTCATGGTGATGGGACAGCCGGAACTGTACCTTTTACTGAAGTCGTCCCGTGCCAGTAGTTGGGCTATTGTAAACTTGCTGGTGAGCTGAAAAACATCGTTGAGGCCGAACTTGTCGAACCACTCGCTCTGCCAGCGAACCTCGGTTTTACCCTTGTCAACAATCTTGAAGAACTGTTCCATATAGGTCTTGGCATTAACCTTTACCTGCTCTGCCGAGAGCATCGGCCGGGTAACGGAGGCGCCGCTGGGGTCGCCTATACGGGCAGTCCAGTCACCAACAATGAGAACAACCTGATGACCCAGCTCCTGGAACTGACGCAGCTTTTTGAGGGTGACCATATGCCCGAGATGGATATCGGGGAAGCTGGGGTCGAAACCTTCTTTAAGCCGCAGTTTTTTACCCGAGCGTAGCAGTTCTGACAGCTCATCTTCGACGATAACCTCGGCAACACCCCGCCGCAGTAGTCGTTCAATATCCAGGTCAGACGATTTGTTGGCACCCGTATTCATTCACTGCCAAGGCGGCTTAATACAGCCCTTGCCCCCCTTATATCCTCAGTTACTTGTTTTGCCAGTTCGTCGGCGGTAGCGAACCTCTGCTCGCTGCGAAGTCTCTCTATTATATCAACTTTCAGGTTGCGGCGGTATAGCTCGCCGTCATAGTCAAATATGTATACCTCTACCGCACGTTCCGTCTCGCCAAAGGTAGGACGAACGCCAATATTGGTTATCGACTGGCGGGGCTGGTCGTCGATATAAGCCAGGGTGGCGTAAACACCATCTGACGGTAGTGCCTGCAGAGGGTCGATGTCAATATTGGCGGTGGGGAAACCTAGCTCTTCGCCCCGCCCACTGCCAGCGATTACGCGGCCTTCAAGGCTGAAGTAGCGACCAAGCATATCATGAACCCTTTTCATTTCGCCTTGGGCTAGAGCGTTTCTGATAGTGGTACTTCTTATCAGTTCGTTGTTTTTTGCAATCGGGGGTATTACTGTCAGGTTAAAGTCCATACTCTTTTCCAGAATGTGGAGGGTATCTATATCGCCTTCCCGGTTACGCCCCATGGCAAAGTCAGGCCCCACCACCAGACCGCGCATTTTGAGATACTTTTTTAGCAGTCCGATGAATTGCTGGATGCCGATCTGAGCCAGTTCCAGCGTGAAGTTCAGGGTAATTATAACCTCTATCCCCTCGTCTTTTAGTAGTTTGATTTTCTGGGGGAGGCTGGTCAGGGTTTGCAGATTAGAAAGGGGCTCAAACAGGCTCTGGGGGTGCTGACGGAAGGTGACCACACAACTAATCAAGCTCTCAAGCCTAGCTTTCCCAACAAGCTCAGCCAGCAGGTGTTTATGACCGAGGTGAACTCCATCGAAGACGCCGACGGTCAGCACCATGTCCTTCGTTGGCGATAGGCAGGCTAACTCTTCCTCTACTGACATAATAAAACCCGATTTTACAGTAGTAATAAAGTAATGCGGTTGCAGACCTAGTAAGCTATTAGACGCCTGAAACCGCCAATAAACGCCCTGCTGAATGTTTGGATTAGATTATAACGGTATCGGTCTGCTGTGTAAAGTTTTGCTAATAATTAAATACCTCTGTAAAATAGAAGTTGAAGACATTTGACAAAAAATAATATTTATGATAGCATAATTGTTTGCGATTATGCCTCTTTTTAATTCACCTTATTGTGTCCCTTAGAAGGTCACGCATTGTTATTTGTGTTAGCGCTTAATCTATTATTTAATCCCACATTACTTTAAGGAGACAGGATGTTATTAGAATCACCAGTCCCCCCAAGCAGTGAGAAGCCTGCTATTGAAAGAAGGTCCTATTCCAGGTTACCACAGATATTAGACGTGCCGAATCTGATTGAAGTTCAGCTATCTTCTTACCAGTGGTTTCAAGAGGAAGGGATAAAACAGCTACTTGAGGAAATATCACCTATAAAGGATTTTACCGGCAATCGCCTGGAGCTAAGATTTATCGGCTACGAGTTCCGCGAGCCGCGATATTCCGAGCAGGAATGCTATAAACGTGAGCATACATATTCTGTTCCCTTGTATGTTAAGGCAAGGCTACTGGTCAAAGGGACTGGAGAAATAAAAGAGCCCTTCGACCTTTTCTTCGGCGATATCCCCATGATGACGGCTAAGGGGACATTTATTACCAGTGGAACGGAGCGGGTGGTGGTCAGCCAGTTGCTCCGCTCTCCGGGTATCTATTTTACCGCTGAAGATGATGCCGCCACCGGCCGCAGGCTATGCCGGGCTAATCTGGTGCCCAGCCGTGGGGCATGGCTTGAATTTGAGACCAGTAGCCGGGAAGTGATTTCGGTCAAGATAGACGGCAAGCGCAAGATTCCGGTTACCACGGTCTTGCGAGCTATAGGTTACGGCAGTGACGAGCAACTTCACGAACTGTTCTCAGGAGAGGACACCTCTCCAGACCGTCATTTTATCCAGTCGACGCTGGAAAGAGACCCTTTAATCAAAGACGAATCGGAAGCAATGCTTGATATCTACAGAAAACTGCGCCCGGGAGACCCGCTCAATATCGAAAATGCCCGAAAATTATTAAACAACCTGTTTTTTAATCCCAAACACTATAACCTGGGAATTGTCGGCCGCTATAAACTCAACCAGCGGCTGGGGTTCGAGGGTAATATCAAAAATGAGGAACGGGCATTAACCAAAGAGGATATTGTAGAGATAGTAAGGCGTATTATTATGGTTAGCAATGGGTATGAAGCCGCCGATGACATCGACCACCTTGGGAACAGGCGGGTACGCACCGTTGGCGAGCTTATCCAGAACCAGTTCCGGGTCGGGCTGGTGCGGCTGGAGAGGGTAGCCAGGGAGCGTATGGGTATTACCGGCACTGATATAGTTACCCCGGGCACCTTGGTAAACATAAGGCCGGTAGTATCAGCTATCAGGGAGTTTTTCGGCGGATCGCAGTTATCGCAGTTTATGGACCAGACCAACCCCCTTGCCGAGCTGACTCACAAGCGCCGTCTGTCGGCGATGGGTCCCGGAGGTCTGTCCCGGGAGCGTGCCGGCTTCGATGTTCGTGATGTCCATTATTCTCACTATGGTAGAATCTGCCCCATCGAGACGCCGGAGGGCCCCAATATCGGCCTCATCGGCTCATTAGCCACCTACGGCAGGATAAACAGCTATGGTTTTATTGAGACGCCGTACCGCAGGGTTATCAATGAGATGGATAACACCGATGAAAGGCTTATTGGCAGAACGATTCGGGAAGCAGTAACCGACGATGATGGTAAGACTATAGCCAAAGCGGGAGTCGTCATTACCCCCCAGCTGGCTAAAAAGCTTTCCCATCTTCCTTCAAGAGCTATAAAGATAGTGCCCTTTGTTTCCGACGATATCGTCTACCTGCCGGCAGATAAAGAAGACAAGCATATTATTGCCCAGGCCAATTCACGGCTGGATGAGAACAATCATTTTGTAGACGCTAAGGTTGAAGTCAGACTGGGTGACCACTATCTGCTGGTGTCGCCCGGGCGGATTGATTATATGGATGTATCACCCAAGCAGATATTCAGCGTCGCAGCATCGCTAATCCCCTTCCTTGAGCACAATGATGCCAACCGCGCTCTGATGGGAGCCAATATGCAACGACAGGCTGTGCCCCTGCTCTGTCCCGAGGCACCCCTGGTAGCTACTGGAATGGAAAGCGAAGCCGCCCGGTACAGCGGGCAGGTGCTGTTCAGCAAATGCCCGGGGACGGTAACCTCGGTTACCAGCTCGCAAATTGTCGTTACCAATGACAATGGCGAAGAAGATATTTACCCATTGATGAAGTTTGTCCGCACCAATCAGGGGACGTGTATCAATCAACACCCTGTGGTAAGTAAGGGGCAGAGAGTAGAGACGGGGCAGGTTCTGGCTGACAGTTCAGCTACAGAGCAGGGAGAGCTGGCTCTGGGGCAAAATGTGGTCTGTGCCTTTATGAGCTGGGGCGGTTATAACTATGAGGACGCCATAATTATAAACGACCACCTGGTCAAGAAAGATAAATTCACATCCATTCATATTTCCAAGCACGACGTTGAAGCCAGGGACACCAAGTTAGGACCCGAAGAAATTACCCGTGATATACCCAATGTTGGCGAGGAAAGCCTGCGAGAGCTTGATGAATATGGAATCATCAGGGTCGGAGCCGAGGTAGGCCCGGGAGATATACTGGTCGGTAAAATAACTCCCAAAGGGGAGACCGAGCTATCGGCTGAGGAAAAGCTATTACGGGCTATCTTCGGCGAGAAAGCCCGCGAGGTTAAAGACACCTCGCTCAGGATGCCTCACGGTGAGTGGGGTAAGGTCATAAACGTGAGTGTGTTTTCTCGCGATGATGGCGCCGAATTACCAGTCAGGGTCAATCGGTGGGTGCAGGTATGGGTGGCGCAGAAGCGGGCTATATCGGTGGGTGATAAACTGGCTGGGCGCCACGGCAATAAGGGTGTTATTTCTATCATCGCCCCGGCTTGTGATATGCCCTTCCTGCCCGATGGCACGACGGTAGATATCATCCTCAACCCGATAGGCGTTCCGTCAAGGATGAATATCGGGCAGGTTCTGGAAGCACACCTCGGCTCAGCAGCCCAATTACTCGGTTTCAAAGTGCTTACCCCCATCTTTGATGGTGCCAGTGATGTTGACATCGAGGATGCTCTGGCCAGGCTGTGGCTGGCAAGAGAAGCCGGTGCCATTACTATTAAACCAGATAGCAATCGGGCATCACTGAAAACGGAACTGGCTAAAGAGTGGGTGAGAAACAAAGGCTATGACGGCGATAGGGTATTCAGTGACAACTTCCGGGGTGAAGCAAGAGAGGTTTGCCTGCGTCTGTGGCTTGAAGAGCTGGGTACAGACAGCCGGGAACTCAGCCTTGATGAGCTGGAGGATACTGCCGACCGTGTCGCCTTCGAAAGGAATCTGCCGTCACCTATCACCGGCAAGGTTCTACTGCGCGATGGCCGTACCGGTGAACTGTTCGACCAGCCGGTGACGGTGGGCAATATATACATGATGAAACTGATTCACCTGGTTGAGGATAAAGTGCACGCCCGGGCTACCGGCCCCTACTCACTGATAAGCCAGCAACCGCTGGGCGGTAAGGCGCAGTTCGGTGGCCAGCGTTTCGGTGAAATGGAGGTGTGGTCGCTGGAGGCATACGGAGCGGCTCACAACCTTCAGGAGATGTTGACGATAAAGTCGGATGACGTCGCCGGGCGAGCCAAGACATATGAAGCAATAGTGAAGGGTGAAGATATCCTGCCACCCGGTGTCCCGGAGTCCTTCAAGGTTCTGGTTAAGGAATTACAAAGCCTGGGATTGGCTATTGAGGTGATAAACGAAGAAGAGAGGGTGATTCAAGCCGATAAGATCAGGGAAGCGCCCAAAGCCGAAGCAGGGCTTGAGGCTATCGATGACTCAACCTACATAGCCTCTGATATGACTGAAATAGAGGTAGAGGAAAATAATGCTTGAAGTCAACGATTTTGATGCTGTCCGTATCTCGCTGGCATCACCGGAGCAGATTCTAAGCTGGTCATATGGTGAGGTAACCAAGCCAGAGACAATCAACTACCGCACGCTGAAACCGGAGAGGGATGGCCTCTTCTGCGAGAGAATCTTTGGCCCGACAAAGGATTTCGAATGTGCCTGTGGCAAATATAAGCGTATACGGTTCAAAGGGATAATCTGTGATAAATGCGGTGTTGAGATAGCCCGCTCCAAGGTTCGTCGGGAGCGGATGGGGCATATTGAACTGGCGTGTTCAGTAAGCCATATCTGGTTTGCCCGTGGCATACCCAGCCGGGTGGGACTGTTGCTCGACCTTTCGGCCCGAAGCCTGGAGCGTGTCCTTTACTTTTCCCACTATATCGTTACCTCCATAGATACTGATGCCCAGCTGGAGGAAATCAAGAAGCTGGAGGAGGAGACATCGCTGGAGATAGCCAAGCGCAAGTCTGAGCTAGAAGCCAGAATAAACGATATAGAGGAACAAGAGGCGACAGTAGAAGAGGTGAACCAGCTACGGAGTAATTTTGAAAACGAAAAGCTCCAGCTTGAAGAAGATCTGCCGAACAAGCTGGAACAGCTCAAAGACCTGAGGAAGGGCGTTCTGCTTACCGAAACCCAGTATCAGGAACTGAAGCAAGGATACGGTCATATCTTTACCGCTGAGATGGGGGCCGAAGCTATTATCAAACTGCTTAAGGATATTGACCTTGACGAAATGCGAAGCCGCTTGATCCAGGAGACCCATTCCTCGTCGGGACAGCGTCGCCGGAAAGCGAGCAAGCAACTGCAATTGGTAGAAGCGTTCCGTCGCAGTGGCAACAAACCGGAATGGATGATTCTCACCGTGTTGCCGGTACTACCTCCTGACCTCCGTCCTATGGTTCAGCTTGACGGCGGACGTTTTGCCACCAGCGACCTCAACGACCTCTATCGCCGGGTTATCAATCGCAACAACCGCCTGCGCCACCTGATAGAAATCGGAGCGCCGGGAATAATCATTCGCAACGAGAAAAGAATGCTCCAGGAAGCTGTGGACACCCTCATCGATAACGGCAGGCGGGGCAGGGCTTTTGCCATCAGCGGCGACCACAAGGCAAAGTCACTATCGGATATGCTGCGGGGTAAGCAGGGACGCTTCCGCCAGAACCTGCTGGGCAAGCGGGTGGACTACAGCGGACGCTCGGTTATCGTGGTTGGCCCGGAGCTCAAGCTACATCAGTGCGGGCTACCCAGGCGTATGGCTCTGGAGCTGTTCAAGCCTTTTGTTATGCATCGGTTGTGGCTTGAAGGGCTGGCATCCAATATAAAGAGCGCCCGCCGGCAGGTGGAAAAAGCCAAGCCCGAAGTATACGATATCCTGACGGAGGTGGTCAAGGAGCGGCCGGTGATGCTTAACCGGGCGCCGACATTGCATCGTCTGAGCATACAAGCCTTTGAGCCGGTGTTAATTGACGGCAGTGCCATCCAGATACACCCCCTGATGTGCGCCGCCTTCAATGCCGATTTTGACGGTGACCAGATGGCAGTCCACGTCCCTTTATCCAAAGCATCGGTCAAAGAAGCCAGGGAGATGATGCTCAGCACAAACAATATGCTGCTGCCCAGTTGCGGCGAGCCGGTAGTAACGCCGACGCTGGATATGGTCTTCGGTTGCTATTACCTGACTATTATCAGGCCCGGAGCTAAGGGTGAAGGCGCTATCTTCGGCAGCTTTGAAGAGTCAAAGCTATGCTATGAGCTCGGTGCCGTTGACCTCAGGGCTGAGATTGAGATTGTACAGCGAGACGGGCAGAGGATAAAGACCAGCGTCGGGCGCATCATCTTCAACGATGTTCTGCCATCGGAGTTGGGCTTCTATAACAAGCCGATTGATAAATCAATACTGAAGCAGATAGTAACAGACTGTTACAGCCTGCTTGATACCAGCGAAGGAATGGCGGCGGTGCTGGATAATCTGAAGAAGCTGGGTTTCCACTATGCCACCAAATCAGGCATTACCATTGCCATGAGTGATATCGAGGTGCCCTCGGTAAAACCGAAGCTGCTGGAGGAAGCAGAGGAAAGAACGCTTATTATTGAAAGCCAGCATCAGCGGGGATTAATCACCGAGGATGAAAGGTACAACAGCGTTATAGAGGTATGGATGGAGACTACCGACCGTATTACCGATGCCATTTCGGCATCTATGAATAAATATGGCAGTGTCTATATGATGGCTACCTCCGGAGCCAAGGGTAATATTTCGCAGATAAGGCAGATGGCTGGCATAAAAGGTCTTATGACCAACCCGGCGGGAAAGATTATCGACTTTCCCATCAAGTCCAGTCTCCGTGAGGGGCTCAGCGTCATGGAATACTTTATCTCGACTCACGGCGCCCGCAAGGGGCTGGCGGATACCGCCCTCAGAACGTCCGGCAGCGGTTACCTCACCAGACGACTTGTCGATATAACCCAGGATGTGATTACCAGAGAGGAGGACTGCGGCACTACGGATGGAACATGGATTTATGAGCCCAAGGAAAAGGAATTACTGCCATCGTTTGCCGATAGAATAATAGGTCGCCTGGCGGCTAGTAAAATCTTCAACTCTGACACCGGAGAGACTATCGTTGACCTGAATGAGATGATTGATAAGCAGAAGGCGAAAGATATTGTTTCTGCCGGTATAAAAAGCGTCTATGCCAGGTCTCCTCTCAGCTGTCAGTCCCGACATGGACTATGCCAGCTCTGCTACGGACGGGACTTATCTAACGGGCGACCGGTCGACCTCAGTACCGCGGTGGGTATTATTGCCGCCCAGAGCATCGGCGAACCGGGCACCCAGCTGACACTGCGTACCTTCCATACCGGTGGTGTCGCCGGGCTTGATATCACCAGTGGTCTGCCCCGGGTGGAAGAGCTGTTCGAAGCACGCCCTCCCAAGGTACAGGCAATAATATCCGAAATAGACGGCGAGGCGCAGGTGATTGACGAAGGCAATGGCAGGCGAATTGAGATTACCAGCTCCGATATATTCAGCGATGATTACCCCCTGCCGGAAGGCTGGCAGATAGAAGTCAAGAATGATCAATGGGTTGACATAGGCACCGTGCTGGCCAGCCCGCCTACCGATGATAAATCTAAATCATCGAAGGCGATTACCCAGAGCGAACCTGTTATCGCTCGTGTTTCCGGCGAAGTAGTCATTGACGATGGTCGACTGTCTATCAAGTTTGAGGAGACGGAAGAGAGGGAGTATGTCGTTCCAGCGGCTACCAGCATTCGTGTTCAGGATGGGGATAAGATTAAAGCCGGCCAGCAACTTACTGATGGCTCTATAAACCCGCACGATATCCTCATGGTTCTGGGCAAGGAAGCGGTACAGCGTTACCTGATAGACGAAGTTCAGAAGGTCTACTGCTCCCAGGGGGTGCACATTAATGATAAACATATTGAGGTTATCGTTCGGCAGATGCTATCCAAGGTTCGGATTGATTCTCCGGGTGATTATGACCTGGTAACCAGTGAACTGATAGACAGGTTCCGCTATGAAGAAATCAACGCCAAGGTGCTTTCCGAAGGAGGCGAGCCGGCAACGGCGCATGCGGTGCTTATGGGTATAACCCGGGCTTCTCTAAGCACAGATAGCTGGCTGGCGGCGGCATCTTTTCAGGAGACTACCAGGGTTCTTACCGAAGCCGCTGTTTTTGGTAAGGTTGACCGTCTATCCGGGCTGAAGGAGAATGTGATTATCGGTAAACTCATTCCCGCACGGTGCAAGGCTTGTAAGGAGGCATCCGAGGAAGCGGAACGTAAATTAGAGGAGGAGGAAGAGGCAAAGAGGCTGGAATTGAGTGCCGATAGCCTGCAACTACCCCCGGATGAATCCCATGACGAAGCCGGCAAAGAAACAAGCAACGAATCTGGCACTGAAGAGGTTATAAATCCAGAAATCGAGGCTAAGTCAGCCGAATAGAATAAATCCCATTATCTCTAAGTTTATCGGACAAAGAGCCGCCCTGGCTTAATACGGGCGGCTCTTTCTTTTAAGACCTATCGTAAGAGTGATATGGTATAATGGTCGGGAGACCAGCAGGGGAACAAGCCCTGTTTACATAATGTTTGGGGGTAAAGAGGATAGACCGCATTATCTCAGGCAAGCCCGGTAATGAAGACAGGCCTCTCGACAACAGCCTCCGACCGCGGTACCTTGACGACTTCATCGGGCAGACCAAAGTCAAGGAAAACCTGAACATAGCTATCGCCGCCGCCAAAGGCAGGGATGAGGCGTTAGACCATATCCTGCTCTATGGCCCGCCCGGGCTGGGCAAGACGACCCTGGCTTACATAATTGCCATCGAGATGGGGGTCAGCATCAGGGTTACCTCGGGGCCGGCGATAGAGCGAACCGGCGACCTGGCGGCTATACTGACCAACCTTCATAGCCAGGATATCCTATTTATTGATGAGATACACCGCCTGAACCGGGCGGTGGAGGAAGTGCTCTATCCGGCAATGGAGGACAGGGCACTGGATATCGTTATCGGCAAGGGTCCCGGTGCCCGGAGCCTGAGGCTCAGCTTACCTGCCTTTACCCTTATCGGCGCCACCACGAGGTTTGCCCAGCTAAGTCCGCCGTTAAGAGACCGCTTCGGTGCCGTATACCGCCTCGATTTCTACGACAAAAAATCAATAGAAACGATACTTAAACGCTCTGCCGGTATACTCGGGGTAGAAGCCGAAGCCGGGGGGCTTAGTGAGATTGCCTGCCGGGCTAGAGGGACGCCGAGGGTATCCAACCGACTGCTCAAGCGAGTACGGGACTATGCCCAGGTAATATTGGACGGCATCGTCGACCGTAAGGCGGCGCTTGAGGCGCTATCAAAGCTTGAGATAGACCCTATCGGGCTGGACGATATAGACCACAAGGTACTGCATACCATTATTGAGAAATTCAATGGCGGCCCCGTCGGCCTGGATACAATCTCGGCTTCAATAAGCGAAGAGGCAGACACGATTATGGATGTCTATGAGCCTTATCTACTACAGCTGGGTTTCCTGGAGAGGACTCCTCGCGGCCGGTTAGCTACCCCCCTGGCGTATCAGCACCTGGGGCTTCCCTATAATAAAGAAAAGCCACCCCAACCGACCCTGTGGTGACTCAAACTGGATTATGAAGGCTGGCTCTGTCCTGGTTCATTGCTGTTGTGCCCACTGCACCGCATATACCATTGAACACTGGCGGCGGCAGGGATACGAGACAAGCGCCCTGTGGTATAACCCCAATATCCACCCCTATATGGAGCACCAGCAGCGCCTCGAGGCAATGCAATCACTGGCTAAAATATTGGGATTTCCGCTGATTATAATCGGAGGCTATGACATTATAGACTACTTTCGGCTGGTGGTCGGTAATGAAGCCCAGCGGTGCCAGTATTGCTTCCAGCTTCGCCTGTTGAAGACTGCCGAAAGCGCACTAAGGATGGGCTGTGATGCTTTTACAACCAGCCTCCTCATCAGCCACCAGCAGAAACACAACCTGCTGCAGGAGATTGGCAACAAAATAGCTAAGGAGACGGGGGTAGACTTCCTGTATGCCGACCTCAGAAAGAGATACTCGGATAGCCGCCGTATCACCAAGCCCCTGAACCTCTACCGCCAGCAATACTGCGGCTGCGTCTACAGCGAGTGGGAACGCTACGCCGACGTAAAGATAGAATAGATAATGGAGAGCTTGCCTTATTACGTGCGTTTGATGTGCCAGGGAGATGTTAACCAGGTCACCGAGATTGACCGGGAAGCCTTCCCGACTATGCTGCCGCCGGCAAACCTCCAGCGTGAGCTGTGTAGCCCGCTGGCCCACTATATCGTGGCTTGTGATGAAGAGGGTAAGACTACCCCAACCGGGGCGGATATAGATAAAAATGGAAAGCAATACATCGTTGGCTTCGCTGGTTTCTGGATTATAGCTGATGAAGCTCATATAGTCAACCTCGCCGTAAGACAATCCCATCACCGACAGGGGATAGGGGAACTACTGCTGATATCTCTTATCGGGCTGGCTATGGAGATAAAAGCCTTCCTCGTCACCCTGGAGGTACGTGCCTCAAATACAATCGCCCGACAGCTATACAGCAAGTATGGATTTACCGTTAGAGGGCTGAGGAGGGGCTATTACTTGGATAACAGAGAGGATGCCGTGATAATGACCGTGGATGATATAAACTAGTCTTTATATCAGACAAGACTGAAACGGTTGAAGAAAGCCTATTCCGAGAAATGGGGGCATCGCTCTATCAGATTGTGCGCTAGGTCTCCTGGGATGCAAGTTTGCCCCCGGTTGCCCAGTTATGCTTCGGGTTGTCCTTAAAGATGATATGGACCTGGTCCCGCGGGATGCCGATTTTGGCAAACTCATCGGTTATACCCTGCGCCAGCTGGCTCTTCTGCTCGATGGTGCGCCCCTGCCACATCTCGACAATTACTACCGGCATAACGCCTCCTGATAATTAGTCTCGCTTGAACTTTTTCTTCAGGGCTTCTATTTCCTGCATCTTCTGGAAATCCTCATCGCTCAGTGGTTCACAGCTTATGAGCTCATTATCCTCCAATCTAATAACGAGCATCTCCCTGCATTTCCAGCATCGGTAGGGCCCCTGATAATCCGCTTCCAGCAAGGAGATGGTACCCTCGCTACTGCATTTGGGACACTTTATTTTAACCAGCATAGCTCAACCTTTCTTATATAGATTATCTTTTCGGCTAGGTAAGATTTACCTTGGAGAAGAATAGATTAGCCAGCAGTCCGGCTATTATCGGGAAGAAAAAGGTGCAGGCAATGCGGATGGCGGTGAACTTCCAGCCCATCAGACCCACCTCTAACGGTATCCGGCTGAAAGCCCATAAAGACCACCCGGTCATAAAGGCTACCATGGTGCCGATGCCGGCACCGGACTGCAGAAGCCCAGCGGCAATGGGCATGCTGACCATAGGACCACCGGGGGTAATGCCGCCAGCAACGGTGCCAATAATGATGCCCTTGAGGCCGGACCCGGCTCCCACCCACTTGGCGACCATATCGACAGGGAGAATATACTGTATAACGCCGGCTATAATGAAGACGAAAATTAGCATCGGCAATACTTGCAAAAATATGTTACCAGCCGCTTTCAAGCCCAGAATATGCTCCCCACCACCCCTGTAATAGGCAAAGATGAGGAGGGCGATGGCGATAACACCCATTATTATTGTCGGGATAAGCATCTGTCGGAACCCCCTCTTTTTACTTGTCTCGTTACTCATAAACCTTAAACTCCATTGCAGATATACCTGATAATATTATCAGCTTGGTTTCGGATAGGCAAATCTACCAGTTTAGCCGCTCTTTTTTACCAGCAGGCATATGTTTCTGGAGAATAACTTTAGCGGATAGCGGTAAGAGCTTTCGGGGAAGGACTTGACCACCTTAAAGCCGGCACTTTTAGCCACCTTCTCCAGCTCGGCATAAGAGAAAAGGTAGTAGTAACGGTAGAGGGTCTTGCTCTTCTGACGCCAGGGCACAGATACCTCTTTCGGCTTGAACCAGAACCGGGGTTGCCATCTGTTCCAGACGGTGATAAAGGCTTCGCCACCGGGCTTTAAGACCCGCCTCAGTTCAATCAGTGCCGCCTGTCTTTCTACACTTCCCTCTATATGATGATATGTAGCCACGGATATAGCCCAGTCGAAGGTATTATCTGGATAGGACAGGTATCGGATATCAGCTAATGACAGTGCTACATCGAAGCTATATTTCTGTGCATACCTCCGGGCGAGCTTGAGCATCTCGGGGGAAAAGTCCACGCCATAGAGCTCAAAGCTATGCCTGAAGGGGAAGAAGTCAGGTCCATGGGCGCAACCGAGGTTAAGCAGCTTGCCCTCCCGCCAGCGTTTAGCCAGCATCGTCAGCTCCCTGCCGAAGATAGAGCGGTGGCGGAAGCTGTACCAGCCAGTGGCTATCTGATTGAATACGTCTTTTAAATCATCTGCCATATAAACCAGCCTTTATTACAGTCCAGCCATATGATGAGTGCTTTAGTTGGTGCTTAAGCCTCAGAACTGCTAGACTAAATATAACTACCCGATAGAAGTATATATGAAGAAATTCGCCAGGACAATATCCGGGGTTACCCCGGTAGCGGTAATGACATTGCCTATGAAGTGCCCGGGACAGTGTATCTACTGCCCGACATATGCGGCTACGCCTCAAAGCTATACACCGGAGTCACCGGCGGTGCTGCGCGCCATCAAGTGCGACTACGATGCCCGTAGACAGGTTGAGCTAAGATTAAAGATTCTCTCCGAGATGGGGCATCCCACCGACAAGGTGGAGCTGATAATAATGGGAGGCACCTTTATCGCCTACCCGGTAGAATATCAGTACCGGTTCGTCGAGGACTGCTTCGACGCCCTCAACGGCACCGGTTCAGCCGACCTGGAGGAGGCCCAGCGACTAAACGAAACAAGCAGTCATCGCTGCGTCGGACTATGCATCGAGACCAGGCCCGACTGGTGCCGTCAGGAGGAGATAGACAGGATGCTTGAGTTCGGCACCACCCGGGTGGAGCTCGGGGTCCAGGTTCTGGATGACAGCATCTACCAAGCGGTTGGTCGGGGGCATAAAGTAGACGATGTGGTCGGTACCACCGCACTGCTCAGGGAGCATGGATTCAAGGTACACTACCACATAATGCCTGGGTTGCCCGGCTCGACGCCGGAAAAGGACCTGGAGCTATCGGCAAAGCTATTCAGCGATGACCGCTTCCGACCGGATGGCTTAAAGCTGTACCCCACCATGGTGGTAGCCGGCACCGAGCTGGAACGCTGGTATCGGCAGGGGCGGTATCAGCCCTACGATGATGATACCATGATTAACCTAGTAGCTGATATCAAGTCTATCGTACCCAGATATGTCCGTATCTCGAGGGTACTACGGGACATACCATCAAAATATATTGTCGCCGGGCTGAAGGACTCGCTACGGGAAAGAGTCAGAGAAGTGCTGAAACAGCGGAAATTGGAGTGTATCTGTATACGCTGTCGTGAGTATGGCCATAGGGCCATGGCTGGGTGGGAGATAGGCCAACCGCGACTGATCAGGATGGACTACGAGGCTTCGGATGGCCGAGAGATATTCTTATCCTTTGAGGACGAGAGGGAGACGCTGTTCGGACTGCTGCGGTTGAGGATTCAATCGAAAACCATAGCTGGACTGGAGCAGGCAGAAAATAACAATCTAGCTTTGATAAGGGAGTTGCACGTCTATGGTCCCGAGGTCTCTCTGGGGCAGAGGGATGTATCAGCCGCCCAGCACAAGGGGTTGGGACGGGAACTACTATTAGAGGCAGAACGAATAGCTTCCCGTGAGTTTGGCGCACCGATTATCGCCGTTTTGAGCGGGGTTGGCGCCCGGGAGTATTACCGCTCCGGTTTTGGCTATAGCTTACAGGGTAGCTATATGGTCAAGAAGCTGTAGAACAGGATTATTATTCGGCTTCCTGGCTCCAGTTCTGCATCATCTCCTTTATGCGCTGGGCAAGCCTGGGGCTGGAGCGTAGACGATCAATCAGTATGGGACAGCCCTCCAGTATCGAGTTCTGGGCGGCGGTAGCCATGCTGGAGATTAGGTTTTGTATACCCAGGTCGGCTTGCTGTGAAATATCGGCGTCTTGGGTGGATGCCAGCTGTCGGCGTATATCCTCGGCGGTAAACCTCATCGGCATTATGCATGTTTTATACCAGGGACACTCCTTGCACTGCATTATGCCATAGGCTTCATCCAGAACATCACCCATAATTTATCTCCTAATTATCACTATTGTTATTGAGTAGAACAAGGAATCATATCTAGGGTATTATTAAATCTAAGTAGCTTTCTATCTCAGCTGAATTCGCAAAAGAACCGATTCTCTTCCCCTGAATTATACCATCTTTATCAATGAATAATGTAGTCGGTATGCCTCGGAATTCATATTTAGAGGACACATTACCGTTGCTATCAAGCAGTACCGGAAAGGAAAGATTGTTGCTTTGCATAAACTGATACACTTTGGGAAAGTCTTCCCCTTTATTAATAGCGAAAATCACTAGACCTCTATCCTGCCATTGCTCGTAAATTTCTTGTATGTAGGGCATTTCGTTACGGCAGGGACCACACAAAGTCGCCCAGAAGTTGAGCATTACCGGGATACCCCTCAAGTCGCTTAAGGTAACAGTGTCACCCTCAAGGTCGGTCAGCGTGAAGTCGGGTGCTATGTTGCCAACTGTTGCGCCCGACAAATGGCATCCGGTTACCAATGATAATATAAATATTATCAGAACAAGCCCTGTCTTTAGCTTTATATCCATAATATTCGCCTCCTTAGATTTATAATCTATGGATAGAGCCAGGTAAGGTTATTTGTCAGGATAAGTATACCTACAGATAAAAGTATAACACCACTGACTATATATATCCGTTTTGAGTAGCGTTGGATGCGCTTTATCAGTGGGATGATAGAACCGAATGCAGCGCCGATTATCAGAAAGGGAAGTCCCAAACCCAGGGAATAGATGGTTAATAAATAAGCACCTTGCCAGGCTGTATCTGAGTTAAGGGCAAGTGTCAGTACGCTGCCCAATATCGGACCAATACAGGGCGTCCAGGCCAGGGCAAAGACTCCACCAATCAGCAGTGAACGAAGATAGCCACTGGTAGCACCAAGTGATGGAGACAAACGTTTTTCGTAGTTCAGCCACGGTACTTTCAAAGCCGCCAGCATGAACAATCCAAAAAATACCAGCAGGCTGCCAGATATTGTTCGCACTAGAGGTGAATCGGGGCTGATGGTAACTCCGGCCAGTCCTGCCAGAGCTCCCATAATGACAAAAACCAGGGAAAAGCCAATCACGAAACTAAGGGAGTGAAGAAACACAGGTATCCGGCTGAAGGCTGTTTTTACCTCAAGGATATCCGGTCCGGCAAGACTGGCAAAGTATACCGGTATCAAAGGTAACACGCAGGGCGAGGCAAAGGAAGCCAACCCAGCACCGAAAGCTGCCAGAAGTGATATATTCTCCACTAAATAAGACCTATTTTCATTATATCAAGCCACACTTTATACAACAAACTAGATATCTTAATCAGAAAATCTATTCGTTTAGCTGATAATCCATACAAGACAGCTTGACAAAAACAGGGAAAGGTTATAGATTAGGTGGACAATTTAATATAGCTCACCCGGAGGGACCTGAAGGGTTTCAGGCTGAACTGGAAAGCAAGTCGGTGAGAATCCGACGCAGTACCGCCTACTGTGACTGGTAGATTGCTACCAGAAGCCAGGACGCCAGCACCTCCGGGCAAGCGAGTCTCCGCGGAAGAGGAGGTGTATCATGTTCGAGGAAACATGAGAGGATTCCCTTGTCCGAGGAGGGGCAAGGGATTTTTTTACCCAAATTTGATAAAAATATCGGAGGTATTGGTGAAGAAAACTAGTTTTCTATTGCTATCATTTTTGCTGTCTATTTCTATTCTGACAGTTCCTGCCACCGGGTGTGTCAACAACGAACCGGAGACCATTACACTGACAGAAACATATACTAAAACGGTAACCACAACTGTTGAAAAGGTGACCATAATTGATGACCTGGGGCGGGAGGTCACGATACAGGGGACTCCGTCCAGGATAGTTTCCCTGGCTCCCAGCAATACTGAAATCCTGTTTGCCCTGGGTCTGGGGGGTAAGGTGTTCGGTGTAACCGAGTACTGCAACTACCCGGAGGAGGCGTCGGCCAAGGAAAAGGTGGGCGGTTATTCGGGCGTGGATATAGAGAAGATAGTCGCCATAAACCCGGATTTGATACTAGCCGAGGATTTGCATAAGCAGGAGGTTATCCCGGCGCTGGAGCGGCTCGGTTTTACAGTTATCGCTCTGGTGCCACATAATCTTCAGGAGGTAATGAACTCCATTAAACTCATCGGTATGCTCACCGGTGCCGAGGCGGCGGCTTACCAGATTGTGGACGACATGAGCCAGAAGATTAAGGCGATAACGGATGTGACCGACGGACTTACCGAAGAAGAGAAGAAAAAGGTGCTGTATGTTATCTGGCACGAGCCGATAATGTCGGTGGGTACGGATACCAGAATCCACGAGCTGATAGAGAAAGCCGGTGGCATCAACATCGCTGAAGTGGGCGGCGAGGGCTACCCGACGCTGGCACTGGAGGAAATCGTCAGCATCAACCCGCAGGTGATAATCGTTAATGACGATATATCGCTCCAGTCCATCCTGAACGAGACCAGACTGAGCGAGGTCGACGCCATCGTTAACGGCAGGGTATACGGCATAAACGCCGACCTGACCAACCGGCCGACACCTCGCATCGTTGAGGGGCTAGAGCTAATGGCTAAAATGATACACCCCGAGCTTTTCGGCAGTATTGAGTAGCTGGAACAGAGTGGGAAGCGGGGCAATATTGCCCCGCTTCACCGATAATAATAAGGAAGTCCCTGTGCCATTAAAGCAAAAGCAACAGTCTATCACGGGCAGCAAAACGCCAAACGTACTCTATCCTCGCTGGCGTGGTCGCATTATTGCCATTCTTGGGCTTTTAGCCCTGCTACTACTAGTGATAACCTTTGCCACCTCTATCGGCAGTGTGGATATACCCTTTACCACCACATCCGCGGTTCTAATCTCAAGACTGCCTTTTATTAACATAACACCCAGCTGGGACAATGCTATTGAGACGATAGTGCTGGATATACGCTTACCCCGCGTAATATTAGCCGGGCTGGTCGGTGCCGCCCTGGCGTTAGCCGGGGCTACCTACCAGGGGCTCTTCCGCAACCCGTTAGCTGACCCGTATCTTATAGGTGTCGCCCAGGGGGCGGCGCTGGGGGCGGTCATCGGCTTCCTGATTCCGGTCAGCGGAGCCGGTATGGGTATCGGGCTGGTGCCGATACTGGCTTTCGTCGGCGCACTGCTCAGTGTAACCGTTGTCTATTTTCTAGCCAGGGTGGATAGAACGGTACCGGTAACCACCTTGATACTGGCCGGGGTGGCGCTGGGGGCATTGCTGGGGGCTATCGTCGCCTATCTGGCTATTACCAGTGGCCAGATGTTGCGCGGTATCATGTACTGGCTGGCCGGCAGTTTCTCTCTGAGCCAGTGGTCGGAGGTATGGATAGTCCTGCCCATCGTCGCCGTCGGGGCAATCATCATCCTGCTATTCTCTCGCCTGCTCAATATAATGCAACTCGACGAGGAGCAGGCTCAACAACTGGGCATAAACGTGGAAAGGCTGAAGCTGATACTGCTGGCGACGGCTACCATGGTCACCGCTGCCGCCGTTTCTTTTGTCGGTATCATCGGTTTTGTCGGCATTATTACCCCTCACGCCGTGCGCCTGATATGGGGACCGGACTACCGTTTCCTGCTGCCCCTGTCACTGCTGAGCGGTGCCATTTTCCTTATCCTGGCCGATGTCCTGGCTCGCACCGCTGCCGCACCCTCCGAGATACCGATAGGGGTGATAACCGCTTTGTGCGGGGCACCCTTCTTTCTGTATCTGCTTAGAAGACGGTCCAGAATGCTTTATTGAGGAAGATATGGTAGAACTGAAGCTGTTAGACGTTACCCTTGGTTACCAGCGAAGCCTGGTGGTTGAAAATATGACCCTGGAAGCCAGGCACGGAGAGATGCTGGGGCTTGTCGGGCCCAACGGCTGTGGCAAATCGACCATAATAAAGGCCCTGAGCCGGGTGATACTGCCACATTCGGGCAGTATATTCGTCAATGAGCGCAATATTTCACGGATACCGAGAATAGAGCTGGCGCGTCTACTGGGCGTCGTCCCTCAGATTCCACTTCTGCCCAGCACCTTCACCGCCTTTGAAATCGTGCTTATGGGTAGAAATCCACACCTTGGCTTGCTTCAGCATGAGGGACCAAAGGATATGGCTATCGTCTGGGAGGCAATGGGGAAGACCTCGACCCAGCACCTCGCTAAACGGAGAATAGGCCAGCTTTCGGGAGGGGAGATTCAGAGTGTAGTCATCGCCCGCGTCCTGGCACAGCAAACGGAAGCCGTGCTGCTGGATGAGCCGACGGCAAATCTGGATATCGGACGCCAGATTGAGATTCTGGACTTAATCAAGGGTCTATGCCATAAGAAAGGCTTTACCGTCGTTATCGCCCTCCACGACCTGAACCTGGCGGCACAGTACTGCGACCGATTGATACTGATATACAAGGGGAGAATCCACTGCCAGGGCAAGCCCGGCGAGGTAATCACAGCAGAGAATATAGTAAGGGTATATGGTTCCGGTAGCTATATCTATAGCCACCCCTTGAGCGGACTGCCGGTGGTTCTACCCACTGCCGGCAGCAGTAAAGTGGAGCCAGAATAGGGTAATATAGTATATATAACTACCGGAGAAGATTGTCTATCTTTTGTTGCAGGACTGTTTCCGGGACGGCACCAACAACTGTATCTACAGCCTGGCCATCCTTAAAGAATATTAGGGTAGGGATAGACATAACGTTATAGCTAGCGGCTATTTTATGGTTCTCATCGACATTCATTTTGCAGAACTTGAAATTCTCTTTATATTTCTCAGATAGACTCTCGATTACCGGCCCAACCATGCGACAAGGTCCACACCAGGGAGCCCACATGTCAACCAGTACCGGCTGTGTGGATTTTGTTACCTCTTCTTCAAATGTTTGGTCGGTGATATTTACTACCATTAAACCTATCTCCCTTTAATCTGTGATAACTATAGTAGGGTTTTATACCTTTTGTGTCAAGGAAAAATGATACCCTTAGCCTTAGAGATTGCTCTAAAGGCTACCCGTTTTCCTTCAGAAACGAGACTAACCTCCAGGCTAAGTTTTCGCAGAGCACGGTGATATCCTCGGTAGACAGGTAATCGGGTATGGTGCTGTCGAACAGTATACTGCCCTCAGGGGTAAGCTCGTCATCACCTTGCCATAATACTATGGTTATCGGTACTCGGCTGAAGGCATTGATAGTGACGGCTACATCGCCGTAGTCCGCTCTATGGGCACCGAATACCGCCGCGGCATCAAGTAACCGTTCCGGCTGATGACCAAAATTATTTAGCAGAGGCTTTATCGTCCTCTTGGAGAAATTCGAGGCGTAGTTGATACCTTCCGGTAGTTCTTTATAGGTGATTGCCTGCCCACTGACAGGGCTGCCCTTAGCCCGGTTCAGGTAGTGGAGTATCAGCAGTCTGTCTCTTAGTGAAACCGTCTCCTCATTATCCGCCAGGGAGACTTCTATATCAGGGTGGCTGACCCAGTAAGACCTGCCCATGTATCTGAGGATAATTGTCTTCCTGTCGCCTATCAGCTTAAGCTGGGAACCGCTTTTCTGGCACTGCTGTTCCAGGTCTTTAATCTTGGCTAGCTGTTCACATGCGAGCTTATAGGCAAACTGATAACCATACTGGTAGTTCCTGCGGTCGGGTACCGGTAAAACTTTGTTGTCCATAATAGATGGTGGCTAGATTCCCAGCCACGAGTGTGAATAGAGGGTCTCCCCGGTAAGAACCCTGACCGTTTTGACGTACTCTATTTCCTTCTGGCTAAGTGAAGCCAGGTCGGGCTTGTCACCGTCCATTACCCGGTGCACCAAGTTTACTATCTCCGGCATCTCCCCCCTGGCTATCTGTACCAGCTCGGCATCAAAGGCATCGACTATAGCTGAATAGAGCCCGTACTTCATAAGCATTATCAGGTAAGTACGGTTGAGATAGGGCCTCAGGTGGGCTGGTGTGCCGTTGGATACATTGGACAGACCAACGATAGACTTACACTCCGGGGCGATTTCGGTGAGCATGCTCATAAACTCCAAGCAGGCTTTTACCTGGTTTATCTCGACGCTGATTGGCGTGACGATGGGGTCAATCCAGATGTTTTCGCTGGCTATACCCATCTGATTGGCTTTGTAGATAAGGTCGACGGCGAGCATACACCTCTCGTTGGCGTCCCGAGGCATCCCCTCCACCCCCCAGAGGAGCCCTATCATATCGGCGTTGTATTGTTTGGCTAGGGGGAGAATCTTCTCCAGTCTCTCCGGTTGCAGGGAGACGGAGTTGATTAGCGCCTTCCTCCGGCAAGCCTTCAGGCCAGCCTCGGTAGCCGCCGGGTTGGTCGTGTCCAGGGATAGAGGCTTATCGCTGACTTCTTGCACCGTTTTGACCAGCCAGGACATTAACTCATCGCCTACCTTGCGTGCCGGACCGATATTCAGGTCAAGATAATCGACACCAGCCTTTGACTCGGCCTTAGCCAGCTCCTGAATAGGCTCGGGGTTTCTCTCCTTCAGTGCCAGCCCGATAGTCGACGACATTATATTTATATTTTCCCCGACCAGTATCATAATCTCTCCTTACGATTTCCATGCTTTAAGGTAGGCTGGAATATGGGCCCCTTCTCTGGGTCCAACCATAATTTCCCAGCCGGGCAGTTCTTCTTCCAGCTCGCCGCTCTCGATGGCTATATAACCGGGTATGATGAGCTTGCGGTGTTTAACCCTATCAACGATGCCGCATTTCTTAATGAAGGGAGCTATGGTATCGGAGCCGAATTTACCGGCTGCCCAGGCAGTCATAACCGATAGTCCTTCGGTGTCCCTTACTAGGAGATAGCAGGGAACGCGGCTATTTTCAATCTCTCCGGAGACGATAAAGTAGGTCAGAGAGAAGTTGGAAGTGAGTAACACCGGCGAGTTTTCATCAGGACCACTGATTTCATAGATACCCTCCGTGGTCGCCAGAGGACGCTGTGGGTCGGTAAAGATATTCATCCTCATCACCAACAGTGGAAACAGGCTCTCTCCCTGGAAGTCAGATAGCACAATAATACCGCCGTATTTAGCGATGAAGGTAGCCGCAACCATTGCCTCCTTCATCTGGTTGTCACTCATCTCGTTGGCAAAGATGATGGTCGGAAAGCCCAGTGGGCGGAACTTCTTTTCCAGAGCCGCTCGACGAATGATAATCTGGTCTTCAAATGCCTGCCTCAGGGTCCTTGCCCCGGAATCGATTACTATGTCCTTAATACCGAATTGGGTTAGCTTTGAGGTCAGCTCAGTGAGTTCATCCAGCCCATCAGCCTTGGCGGCTACCGGACAGGAGCTATCCTTAGCCAGCACCGCTACCTGCTCCGCGTTGTCTTTGGTAGCGGCATAGAGTAGTGGCTTGCGGTCACTGCAGGCTTTAAGTCCGGCTTTCAGGACATCGGGGTTTTCACTCATCAGGATGATGTTGCAGTCGCTATTCTGCTTCACCTTGGTGACCAGAGCCTCGAACTTAGCCACATCCCCCGAGTCGCACTTCAGCGCTACCAGCTCAGGGCGGAGAGTCAATCCCACCCTCTCGTATTGAAGCTTCTGGCACCGCTCAAGACGACTGTCGATCTCGGCTTCTGCCATAGTATCGCTGATGAGGATAGCAAGTCCGGGCGGATTTTCAAACCTCTTTTCGTGGCGAAACATAACCGTCTCGCCACCCACCTTTAATGCTCGCTCTCCAACACCGATAGTAACCGGTCTGATGGGTGGGGCTGATGCCTCATCCAGTTTCTCCCTGGCTTCATCAGTGATATAGGGGCAGGCAGACAGTTCTGCCCTGCCGGCGGCTAGGCTCATAGCGAATGCCAGGCAGGTAGGCACCCCGCATTCGCCACAGTTGGTCTTGGGCAGCAGTTTAAATATCTCTATCCCGGTAAGCGGCATAAATAACCTACATTAGCTACATTATCGGTTCCATAGAAAGTGCCGGGTGCCCCTTCTCCTGCAGGAAGGGTAGTATTTCCTCTTCGGTGGTGCCTATCGTTTCATCGGCAATCATATCAAGGAGATTGGGGATGCCGATTTCTTTAGCCCTGGCATTGAAACGCTCGGCAATCTCCTCCTTCAGGCTCTTGGGCATCCAGACCAGCCGTTTGATACTACCCTCAGCGCTCAAGAACTTTCTCTGGGTGATGTTATACTTGCCGTGCCCGACGAAGCCGGGGGTGCTCAAACCGCCGCCTATGGTGCCGGCAAGCGCCGTAAACTTCATCCCGCAGGGGGTCATTGCCGTATACTCTCTGTTTACCGTCATTACTCCGTTACATATCGGCAGCACGGCGGCGATACATTCACAGCAACCGCAGGTGGTCATCGGGTTGTTTATGATGCTATAAAAGTTGTAGTGGTCTATCTTGCCACGAGAAGCCTTGAAGATGAAATCGTTGACTCCCTTCCACTGTCCCAGATGGGCATCTACCGTCTCTCCCTTGGGCACCGGCTGATTGGGTCCGGTAGGGCTAATCTCATAGGCGGCTTTGCAGTCCATCCAGTTATATGAGCCACAGAGGCCTGTCCTTTCAGGGCTTATGGTGCAGACGTGGCTGGGGGCGAAGGACTGACACAGTGTGCAGGAGTAAAATATATCCGTCTCTTCGTCAGTCATGCCCTCTATGCGGGCATCTCGGATGGCGTAGGTCTCCTTGGCTTTGGCTACGAGCTCTCGAACCTTGCCCTCTTCTGTATAGAGCTTTACCTGGATCTTGTCAAAGATTCTGCCGAAGTTCTGGTGTAGCTTGGCATAGAGGATATCGCCGATATGGCGCAGTTTGAAGCCCTTACTCTGCGCCGATTTGCTGACCCTCAGCCAGGCGATGTCACGCTGGCCGATATGCATCACGCCCTGGGCATAGTTAATCAGGTGGTGGATTTGCCTCTCCAGGATGGGCTCATAATCCTCCTGCATTTCCCGGCCGGCAATCTCGACCACTATCGCCAGGGGCAGTTTGGCGCCTCCCTCAACATCGGTTATCTCGGGACCGATGACCTCGATTTTACCATCCTCGACCTCTTCCATACCCTTGCTGGTGACCCACTCGACCATCGGGCTTTTACCGCCGCCACACTCAAGGTAGACCTCTTCGCGGCGAACCCTCTCGCCCTCGAAGGCGGGGCCAAAGGCTACCGGAATCGGCAGTTCGGTAACGGCGACTTTCAGTCCTCTTACCTCAATCGCCCGGGATACTATCTTATCATGGGGAATATTTGAGACAACGTGCTCATAGGTGCAGATACCGGTAGGCAGTACCTCCGGTATCGGGGTATCGGCGATAACCGGGAAACCGTAGTTGATGGCTCCAGCAGCGTTGGCATACCACTCATCGGTAACATAGCCCAGGGGCATGGCAAAGGCAAAGATGCGGTCTTTATTATAGATAAGGATTTTCCTGAAATCACCAGGCTCAATACCACCAAAGGACATGGCGGCTCTGGTAGCGAAGCCCATGGCGAACACGGTGGCAGAGACATCCGGACCGAAGGAGACCAGGCGCGTCGGCCAGCCTATCTGCACCCCGGACTCGACCAGTTGCTCGGAGAACCTTTCCCCGCCATTCTCAGCGCACATAAAGACATAGAGATTCTTCTGCTGTAACTCCTGGGCTATTTTCACCGCCAACTCGTTACTGGGAGCGGCACCGAGGATAGCGGCAAAGCCAGGCGCTGTGCCATCGACAAACTCAATACCCCTCTTCCTGAGGATGACATCGTCGGCGGCGCCCAGCCATATATTGCTGTCACTGGGGCCCTCCGTTTTTGTATAGAAATCGGGCTCTTCCAGATACCGTATTGCCTCTATCAACTCCTCGGCGAAGAAGGTAGCCATACCGGCATCAAGGGCTGGTGCCAGGTAGGGCAGGGGATGCACCTCCCTCACCATTGGTGGTAAAAGAGATTGGCACCTTTTTAACACCTGCCCCATATCACCCAGCTTCTCAATCTTGACGCCTAATACCCCGTAGATTATAGGCAGATAATAGGCAGTATTGGGGAAGCCTATCGGCTCGTTGGCGCCCCATTTGTCCATCGCCTGCCGCCACTTCTTATCAGCCCGCTCGATAATCTTATAAGCACCTCTAATCGCCGCTGATGCAATAATCTTTGACATATTTCGTCTTTCCTCTCAGCTTTATTGTTAGACCGCGTCCAGCTCGCGCCTCATCTCCATATCGTAGAGCACCCTTTCACGGGCTTTATCGATGCCCAGCGCCTGGCGCTTCTTGTCGATGTGCTCAATGATGAGATGGGCGGCTTTAATCGGGTCGGGCTCAAAAGCCCACATTCCGCCATATATCTTCTCAAAGTCGTGAAACAGATAATTAGTCAGCTCTTCACTGCCCATGGTAGGCCAGGTGACGCCGAACACGGTGAATACACCTGAAGCGACGAAATACTGCCCGATGGAGATTGCCTTTTCGCTCATCCACTCCGGTGCGGCTCCGGCAACAGGAAGGTCGCTGATATCATCGCCCAAGCCGCCATCCTTGACCATAGCCGTCGCCGCCATCAGGATGCGGCTGTTATCGACACAGGAGCCCATGTGTAATACCGGGGGAATGCCCACGGCCTCACATACTGACGCCAGCCCATCACCAGCATACTCGGCGGCAGCCTCCGGCACCATGAGCCCGGCCATAGCGCTAGCCATAGCACTGCAACCGGTCTGGAGCACCAGTACATCGTTCTTTATCAGCTCTTTGACCATGGCAACATGGGACTCGTTGTGAGGCGTCCGTGCGTTGTTACAGCCGACGACACCGGCTACCCCTCTGATTCGGCCGTTAATTATATTATCGTTCAGCGGGCGATAGGAAGAGCGGAAGAGGCCGCCCAGCAGGTAGTTTATGGTCTCATGGCTGAAACCGGCAACAAGGTCGGTCTGCTCATCGGGGATACTGATGTTGCTACCCCGGTTGGGGAAGTTTTCAATAGCCGTCTTAACCACCTCTTTAGCCGATTCCACGGCATGGTGCTCATCAAACTCGATATGTAAGGCGCCCGGTATCCTGGCTTTAGTGGAGGTGGTAACAAGTTTGGTATGGAAGCACTGAGCGATATCGGATAGCGATTCCATAATACACTGGACGTCAACCACCATGACATCCACGGCGCCGGTGACGATAGCCAGTTCCTGTTGTAGGAAGTTGCCGGCCAGAGGCACCCCGTGACGCATCAGTATCTCGTTGGCAGTGCAACACATACCGGCCAGGTTTATCCCCTTAGCTCCATTGGACTCAGCCAGCTTTATCATTTCCGGCTCCTGCGCCGCGGCGACAATCATCTCCGAAAGCAAGGGCTCGTGACCGTGAATGATGATGTTTACCTCATCTCTCTTGATTACTCCCAGGTTTACCTTGCCCAGCACCGGCACCGGAGTGCCAAAGAGGACATCCTGAAGCTCGGTAGCAATCATACTGCCACCCCAGCCATCGGCGATGGCGGTTCTGACCCCTTGCTGTAGTAAGTTGTGATAGTCCTGGTCGACACCGGCGTGTGTCCGGTGCATTATCTCCACGATTTCTCTATCGATGCCTCTCGGGGCTACTTTTTGCTTGCGCCACAGCTCCTGTCTCTTTAACGGCGCCCTTTTCAGGAACAGGATTTCACCCTCCTGCCGGCCGAACTCGTCTAGAAGCTTCTGGCCGACGTCAATGGCTATTTCCTGATTGCTCCGATTGCCGATTTCAACCCCTATATCAAGCGCCAGTTGCAATAGCTTCTGTTCGTCCTTGATTTCGTAGCCAGGGGCTTCACCTTTGGCGGTGGCAATGAATAACTCGGCTACGGCACGGCCATGGTCGGAGTGAGCCGCGACTCCGCCGGCTATCATACGGATAAAATTTCTGGCGGCGATGGTCTCGGCAGTGGCGCCACAGATGCCCCGCCGCTTCTTCTTCTCCTCCGGGGTCTCTTCTTTACCCTTGGGCAGTGGCACCCGGCACGGACCCATGCCGCAGTTACTGCAACAGCTCCCCACCAAGCCGATAGGGCATGGCTTAAGCGCATCCGCTCGGTCAAAAGCCAGGCTAATCTCGTCGCTACATGCCTTGGCAATCATCTGTAGACTGGCCGGGTCAATACTCTTCTTCTTTTCCTCTTCTGCCATCTTACACAACTCCCGTAACTTATTTATTTTTTTGTCTTGACCGGAACTTTTAACTGTTTTACTGAATCCTTACAGGTTGTATAATCCTTTTGCTGGCAGTGCTGACAAAATCCGTGAAACTCCAGACAGTGATACAGCACCTCAAAGCCGGTTTTCTGGGCTACTCTCCTGTCAATTTCCAGGTTGACCTTCTCATCGATATCAAAGATATTGTCGCACTTCAGGCACCGGAAGTGGTAGTGGTTACTGGTATTGCCATCATACCGGCTCGGATTGCTGGCGAAATCTATCTCCAGTATCTCGCCATTACGAGCCAGCATTTTAAGGTCACGATAGATAGTTCCCAGGCTGATATGCGATATCGTCTTCTCTACCTGCTCGTATATCAAGCTGGCGGTAGGATGGCTATCGGTGCTTTTCAGAACCTCCAGTATCGCTTCCTTTTGTTTCGTTTTTCTGGTAACAGACATAGAATGTAAGCCAACTCCATCTTAACGATAATGATTACTAATTATAATCAAAATCACTCTATTTTGTCAAGCAAGTACACCGATTAAGGGCGTTGGACTATCTATCAAGAAGCCAGCTCGGCAATCATTTCCCGGACGAGTTTTATTGCCTCGGGGTGCCTCATTACTATGACATCGCCACCGGCCAGAAGCAGGGTCATAGCCGATATAGCCTCCATTAAAATGCCCCGCTTTTTGATATCGCCCAGTCTTGGCTCTTCTTCAGCCGGTATTTTCACTTCCTTGACCTTCCAGGACTCCCTGGCTATATTGCATATCAGGGGGAGCTGGAGTTTGTCGTCCTGCTGGGTAAGAGCTGCCATCCTTATCCTTTCCATAACCGAATAGCAATACTCAATCCCGTAGCCTATACTGCTGACGGTGGGGTCCATTATAATCTTTTCTTCGGGAACGCCCAGATTGTCCAGCAGGATATTAAGCTGTTTGGCCAGGTTTATATCTATCGGCGTTGAGGCAATTACGGTGTGCTTATAGCCGATTGCCGAAGCGGCTATCTTCTTGTAGTCCCCCTCTCCCAGAGGCCCCACTATCAGGCTCTTGCCCTGGCAGACTTCACACACCTTCTTGAGAACCTCGGTATCTTTATCGTGATTGGCTGTTCCCCAGACAATTAAAGGAATATCTATAGCGTCGGCTACCTTTTTAACGGTTTCGGCAGCTTCATCGGCACCGCGGTCCAGACCATTCGGATCGGTGCTGAGTAGCTGAAGGCATATCATCTCGGCACCGTAATCGTTGATGCACTTCTTTGCCCAGGCAACCGGGTCATCGGTTACCCCGGCGAATGGCTCCAGAGCCGCCTCGGGCCAGTCATCGGGCGGCGAATCATACACCTCCATGGCTATTTTGGGAAGGTTGGGCATCTTCCCTTCGAAAAGGTGGAAGGGATAGGATGTCTCGCCACCCACGTTTACCGCTTTATCACCCTTGCCCAGGGTTATCTCTTTGATTTTACCGCTGTATGATATCTTTGTCGTCTCTAAATCCATTATTAACCTACTTTATCTCAGGCCGGGTTCTTTCTCTTTTCACTGCCAAACCATTCTTTGCCGTACCAGTATCTTTCACCGGCTTCGAGATACTTTAACCGCTCCTCTCTGTTCCTGAGTTTATGCCGCCACCTCCCGGCGGCTTCACCCTCGGGTCTACCTGACTCATAGGTTGCCCCGAGCACATCTACCTTGCCCCGGCCAGGGGCATCCTTTTTCTCAATCTCGTATTCCAATTGCTTCCTCCTGTATTATACTAATCCAGCGGCCAGCCTGGCGGCCTTTACCGTGTTTGACATAAGCATGACTATGGTCATGGGACCCACCCCACCAGGCACCGGGGTAATTGCCCTTGCCTTCTCCTTGACGGCATCATAATCGACATCACCAACCAGGATTCTCTTGCCCTCGGCTGTCCTGCCGACCTCGTTCACACCGACGTCTATTACCACCACTCCCTCCTTGACCATATCGGCGGTAATAGCCTTGGGCTTGCCTAGCGCGACAATGAGTATATCCGCCCTCCTGGTATGAGAGGCTATGTCACGGGTTCCGGTGTGACATACTGTAACGGTGGCGTTGGCTCCCCCTCTCTTCTGTAAAAGTATATTGGCGATGGGCTTTCCCACGATATTACTTCGGCCAACAACAACGACATCGGCGCCATCGGTCTCCACCCCCGAGCGTATTAGAAGCTCCTGGATGCCATGAGGTGTACAGGGCAGGTAGTCGGGTTCGCCAATCATTATTTTACCCACATTTACCGGATGGAAGCCGTCAACATCCTTTTTAGGGTCGATAGCCATAATAATATTGTTCTCGTTGATATGCCTGGGCAAAGGCAGTTGTATCAGGATGCCGTTAATCTTTTGGTCTTTATTAAGACGGTCGATGAGCGATAATAGCGTTGGCTCGTCGGTGCTGTCTGGCAGGTCATACCTCTCGGAATAGATGCCCAGAGCCTGGCATGTCTTTTCTTTGGAGCCGACATATATCTGAGACGCCGGGTCGTCCCCCACCAGGACGGTAGCCAGCCCGGGCACTATATTGTGCTTCTCCTTGAGTTCGGCTATCTCCTGTTTTAGCTCCTGACGAATCTGTTTGGCAATTTCACTGCCGCTTATAATCTGTGCCGTCATTTTGCCTCCTTTACCGGTGTTATAATAATCAATCCCTATCAAGTATAGCGTTCATCATCTTTTCAACCGCAACGGCAGCCATTGACGTATCGGGCAGGTCAAGCAGAGACCTCTTCTCAAGGTCGAATCTATAGACCTCTTCATCTAATGGTATAGTAGCTATCGGTTCAATACCAAGCTGGCCGAGCTCCTGTTTGATGTGGCTGTCCAGTGCCCCGGGGACGCAGTTGATGACCACCGACTGCCGCTTGACATCCAGCTTAAGCTCCTTTATCAGCTCCAGTATACGCCCCACAGTACGGATGCCCTTTACCGAATGGTCTGATATGATGAATAGTTCATCGATATTCTCCGTGGTGCGGCGGCTTAGGTGCTCCATGCCGGCTTCATTGTCCATAACCATAAAGGCGTAATTGCCCTTTAGCTCGTCGATAAACTTCTTCAGCACCGTATTCGGGTAACAGTAACAGCCGGTGCCCTCACCCCTCCCCATCGAGATGAGGTCCAGGCCCTCGCTCTCAACAATTGTTTCGTTAAGCTTCAGTTCCAGGTAAGCCCCCTTGGTAAGACCGCTGGGTATGCTTATCTTGTCCTCGTTGAAGGCGGCCAGTACCGAGCCGATGGTATCTTCCAAAGCCAGCCCCAGGCTCTCTCCCAGGTTGGCGTTACCATCGGCATCTACTGCCAGAATGGGCACCAGCCCCTTCTTCTTCAGGTAACGAATAATTAGGCTGGCTATCGATGTCTTACCGCTACCACCTTTGCCGGCGACAGCAATAGAAATGCTCAATTTCCCCACCCTTTCCCTATCCTTACCGATGGAAATACCTCGGCATGGGTATGGGGTAAGAACAAAGCCGCTATATAGTTATTCATAAAATCAACGTTTTCCGAAAGCTCGATATTAGTCATCATACCGGCAATCTTCTGCCCGTCACGGAGCAAGTCATCGGAAAAGGAGGTCAGCCTGGCGCCCAGCAGGGAGCCGTTGCCGATGAAGACAAACCTGTCCCGGGGCAGGTCGGGTAGAAGTCCGATGGTGATGGCGTTTTCAATATCAATGTTACAGCCGAAGGTACCGGCGATAATCACCTGCTCCATATCGGAGCACTCGGTGCCCACGCTTTTTACCAGCGTCTGGCAACCGGCATACATGGCCGCCTTTGAGCGGATTAGATTATCAATATCGACCTCGGTGATGGCAATATCTTTCCCAATCTGGGTTTCCGGTGCCCAGGCGAGGACATACTCATAGCCGGCATCCCCCTTTCTAAGCCTTTTGGTAGACAGCTCAGTATTGAACCTGCCATTCTGGGTGATAACCCCAGTTCTGAGCAGGGTGGCGACAATATTTATCAACCCTGAGCCGCATATTCCCTTTGGTTTTTCATTGCCTATAGTACTGATTACCGGCTCCAGGTCCAATGGGCTGATGTCAAAACCCTCAATAGCACCGGAGGTGGCTATCATACCATGTTTGATGCCGCCGCCCTCGAAGGTGGGGCCGGCCGAGCAGGCGGCGGTTACCATCCAGTCCGAGTTGCCGATTACCATCTCGCCGTTAGTGCCGATGTCTATGTAAAGCGTTACCTTTTCCCTCTGGTATATGCCGGTGCCGAGAATGCCGGCAACTATATCCCCGCCGACATAGCTGGCAACCAGGGGCAGGGCGTAGAGATGGACATGCCCGCCAAGCTCGATACCGAGACGGCTTGCCCTTGCCAGAGGGACGTTATTGACTGTTGGCACATAGGGAGACAGCCTCAGGTATTTAGGATCAAGCCCGAGCAGGAGCTGTATCATAACCGAATTGGCGGCGACAACCATATGGGATATATCCTCAACCCCGACCTTCGCCTGTTCAACCATCTCCTTAATCATCACGTTAATGGTAGTTGTGACCGCCCGTTGCAGCTTTTTAAGACCGCCCGCTTTCTGGGACTGGACTATACGACTGATGATATCTTCGCCGTAGCTTATCTGCTTGTTGTAGTCTATGCCCTGGGCGAGCACCTTGCCACGGTTCAGGTCAAGTATTTGACCACGCACGGCAGTCGTCCCGATATCGAAAGCCAGCGAGAAGTGCCTGGCTCTGGTATCTCCGGGTTCTATATTGATTATCTTTATCCCTGAAGCATCATCCAGCAGGGTGGTGACGGTAACCTGCCAGACACCGTAGCGTAGCACATGTGCCAGTTTCGGCAACACTTCAAAGTCCACCGAGACGTCATCAAGGCGATGTTGCTGTCTCAAACCCCTCAGCAGGCGGGACAGGTCGCCGGCGTTGTCTTCCAGTGCTGGCTCTGGAAGTTCAAGGAAATGCTTTTTAACTAGCGGACTGAACTGCCAGCCGATAGTCAGAGGCATCGGCACCTGAGATGCTATCTCCTTCTTCTCCCGGGAGAGAACTGCCTTCTCCATCCTTGACTCAGGCAGAATATCGACAATCAGG
The DNA here is from genome assembly GCA_034431095.1 of Dehalococcoidales bacterium. Lineage (GTDB taxonomy): Bacteria > Chloroflexota > Dehalococcoidia > Dehalococcoidales > W693 > W693. Next base: position 32,928 of record DAOUDM010000018.1, read on the forward strand.
TCAGAGGTTATCCGGCACTGGCATGCCTGGCTGATTCCCTTTTCATATTCTTTGTCGGATATACGGCTTGTCCTGGTGCTTTCCACCTTGCCCTTTTTAATCAGTACTTTACAGGTACCGCAAACACCGGCGCCGCCACAGGAGGCGTTGATATGTACCCCGGCGGCAATGGCTGTTTCCATCAGGTTAGCCCCCGGCTCAGCAGTAGTATCAACATTGTCCGGGTTGAAATGGATGTTAAATCTATTCGGCGAACCCTTCGCCATAATCCCTCTCCCATATTCGCTAGAACAAGCCTTTGACCTTGCCCGTTTCCACATCTATATCTATCCTGCGGAAAGCCGGGTCGGACGATGTTCCCGGCATCAGTTTGACATCGCCAGCCACCGGCACGATAAAACCGGCGCCTCCATATGTCAGTATATCCCTGATGTGCAGCGTCCAGCCTTTGGGGCGTCCCTTTAGACTTGGGTCGTGGGTCAGGCTGAGGTGGGTTTTTACCATACAGGTAGCCATATTCTTCATATTGGGGTCTTTTTCCATCCGCTCTGCCTTAGCCTGGGCCTCAGCGGAATAGCTGACGCCATCGGCTCCATAGACCTCTCTGGCTATGGTATCAATCCTCTGGCGTATCGGAAGACTATCCTCATATAGTAGCTTGAAGCCCACTTTATCTTCACAGGCATCAATAACAGCATCGGCGAGTTCTAGGGCGCCGGCACCGCCCTTGAGCCAGTGCTCGGATACGGCAACCCTGGCGCCAGCCTGCTCGGCGATTATCATCGCCGCGGCAATCTCGTTTTTGGTATCGGTGTGGAAGCTGTTGATGCACACCACCGGGTTGACACCGGACTTTTTCACCGTTTCTATATGGGCAACAAGATTGGTGCATCCCTTTTCTACCAGCCCGACGTTCTCATCCGTGTAGGAAGCGTCCAGGGGTTTGCCGGGGACTACCTTGGGCCCACCGCCGTGCATCTTGAGCGCCCTGACGGTGGCGACGATGACGGCACAGTTTGGCGTCAGGCCGCTCAGGCGGCACTTTATATTCCAGAACTTCTCAAAACCGATATCGGCGCCAAAACCGCTCTCGGTGACATGATAGTCGGATAGCTTTAACGCCACCTGGTCGGCGACGATGGATGATTGCCCGACAGCGATATTGGCGAAAGGTCCGGCATGCACCAGCACCGGCTGCCCCTCCAGAGTCTGGAGCAGGTTGGGGTTAGCTGCCTTTACCATCCAGGCGGTCATAGCGCCGTCTACTTCCAGGTCTTTGGTGGTTATCGGGTTACCCTGCTTGTCATAGGCGACGACGATTTTAGACATCCGCTGGCGTAAGTCTCTGAGACTGGTAAAGATGGAGAGGATAGCCATAACCTCCGAGCTTACCGATATGGCAAAGCCGGAGCGCATCATAAAGCCGTCCATCTTACCGCCGATGCCGATGACGATATCTCTTAGTGCCTGGGCACAGAAATCCATAATCCACTTCATCTCCACGTTTCGCGGGTCAATATCAAGGCGCTTGAGATTTCTTTTAGCCAGGAACTCATCGCTGTTATTGAACTCGTGTTGCAGGCGCGAGGTCAGCGCCACCATAGCCAGGTTATGGGCATTGGTGACGTTATCTATATCACCGGTAAGACCCAGAGAAAATGGGGTCAGGGGTATGCACTGTGAAAGCCCACCGCCGGCGGCGCTGCCCTTGATATTGAAGGTAGGCCCGCCCGAAGGTTGACGGATGGCACCGGATACATTTTTACCCCTCTTTGCCAAACCCGGCACCAGGCCCATAGTTGTGGTACTCTTGCCTTCACCTAGCGGGGTGGGGGTGATAGCGGTGACATCGATATACTTGGCATTAGGCCTGTCCTTTAGCCGCTCTACGATGGCAGCAAATTCAACCTTTCCCAGGTAATGCCCATAGGGTAGAAGCTCCTCGTTTCTAATACCCCATTCTTCCGCCATTTGCTGGACGGGCTTCATGTGCTTTTCGGCTTCTTCGGCAATCTGCCAGTCCTGTAGCTTGGTCGGGTCTAAAGAGGTGATATCAAAGTTAGCCATACGATTTATCTCCCTTCTATATTATCAGTTATATTCTCTTTCAACCAAATCAACTGGTTATATTAACCTAAGATTTATGGCTTTTTAAATATTCCAGCAGACTATGCCTCAATGCCAGACAGCAGCTGGTTATAGATTCCCCTGACCGCCGAGGCAATACTCTGGCTGGCTTCAAGCAGGGGAAGATTGTTAATCTCGGCTTGCACTATCGCTGGGTCGTAGGGAATAAAACCGAGAATATCAAAGCCTTTGAGCCTGGAGTTTATGAATTCTATTTCCGACTGGCTGTGAATCTTATTACCTACGACGGCAATATTTTCGATGCCGATATCCTTAGCCAGCCTATCTATTCTATAGGCTGTCTCTATACTGACCCTGCCTGGTTCCACCACCACAATCAGCCTATCTACCGCCTTGGCTGTGCCCCGCCCCAGGTGCTCTATACCGGCGGCCATATCCAGGATAACCACTTCGTCTCTGGCGATAAGCAGGTGTGACAGCAGGGCGGCTAAAAAGGCGTTCTCCGGGCAATAGCAGCCAGTACCCCCCTTCTTAACTGGACCCATAACTAATAGCCTGATGCCATCGTGCTTCAAGGAGTATTTCTCCGGTATGTCATCAACCCTGGGGTTTATCTTGAAGTAAAGTCCGGACTTGCCCTGCTTGGTTTCCGTCCTTTCCGCTATGAGTTCCTTCATTTCGGAAATAGGAATCACCTTATCGGCATCGGGGAAACCGAGCGTCGTCGCCAGATTGGCATCGGGGTCGGCGTCTATGGCTATTACCGAATAGCCGTGTCCGGCAAATGTCCGGGCAAGAAGCGATGCCAGCAGTGTCTTGCCCACGCCGCCCTTACCGCTAATAGCAATCTTCATAATATTTCTTATATTTGTTATAATTCATTCGGTATATACAGGCAACAAGTATAGTATATAATATAAGGTTGCTATAGTTACAAGCTGTAGATAATAGAAAGTAAATAGATGGATAGTATAAAGTAAAGCTGTTGGCACCGTCAAGCCCTCCAGCCTTTGCCGAACCCCTTGCCCTGGCGAAGATAAAAAATACAAGAATTAATTAGCAAAAAAAAAATTTACAAAAACGGAGGTAATAATGCAGATCAGGAAGATATATAAGAACATAAAGCCGGAGCTACTATTTGATGAGCTTAAAGACCTTATCGTAAAGCAGGGAGCCACCGTGGCTGAGTCCAATATGGGAACCTATTCCCTGCCCGATGATTCTTCATCGTTTATCTCCCGGGGCACACTGACCTTCAAGGTGCCAGACGAGCCAGATAAGGAGTGCATCAAGGGATATATAGTTGGCTCTGCCAGGGGTGAGACCAAGCTGATGCTGGATATTGATGAGAGCCTCTTTCCCCAGGACAAGGTTGTCTCTTTCCAGGATGACCTCGACTTCTTGCTCGGCTCTTACGAGGCAAAATCGGTCTAGTTATAAGGTGTATTTATAGTTTATATTCTCAGGTCAATTTGAAGAATATAACATCATAGACTATAATCAGATTTGCTTTCTGTTAATGTCTATCGTGGGGAATAATATTGCTAAAGAGCCATAGCTGCGGGGAACTGAACAAAGATAATATCGCTACCAAGGTAACCCTTGCCGGCTGGGTTGACCGGCGCCGTGACCACGGCGGCTTGATATTCATTGATCTACGGGATAGGGAGGGGGTGGTTCAGTTGGTCTTCAACCCGGAAAGGTCAAAGCCCTGCCATGATATAGCCAACCAGCTGAGAAATGAGTATGTCATCCGCACCAGCGGTGAGGTGTCACCGCGACCGCCGGGCACCGAGAATCCCAAGCTGGCTACCGGCAACATCGAGGTTATTGCCGATAGCATCGAGATATTAAATACATCAAAGACGCCACCCTTCTATATAAATGATGATACGGAGGTCGACGAAAACCTGCGTCTCAAATACCGCTATCTGGACCTGAGGCGGAACCGTATGAAGAAAAACCTTATTCTCCGGCACCGGGTGGTGAAGTTTATGCGTGATTTTCTCGATGCCAAAGGTTTCATTGATATAGAAACGCCCATATTGATAAAGAGTACGCCCGAGGGAGCCCGTGATTACCTTGTCCCCAGCCGTATCTACCCCGGTAAGTTTTATGCCCTGCCCCAGTCTCCGCAACAGCTAAAACAGCTACTTATGATAGGCGGTGTGGAGAAGTATTACCAGATAGCCAGGTGTTTTCGCGACGAGGATACCCGTGCCGACCGCCAGCCCGAGTTCACCCAGCTTGATATAGAGATGAGTTTTGTCGAGGAGGAAGACATTATAAACCTGCTTGAGGAACTCCTTACCAGCCTTATGGAGAAAATCAGGCCTGATATACGATTGATGAAGCCTTTTCCAAGGCTTACTTACGACGAGGCGATAAAGCGTTATGGGACTGATAAGCCGGACTTGCGCTTCGGCATGGAGATAAGAGACCTGTCCGATATTGTCGCCAGCTGTGACTTTGGCATCTTCAGCTCTGCCATAGCTCAAGGAGGTAGAGTAAAGGGTATATGCGCCCCCGGCTGTTACTGCTATACACGCCATCAGCTCAACGAGCTGAACGAGCTGGCTAAAAGTTCCGGTGCCGTCGGCCTGGTCACCATTCAACTGGAACCCTCTTCGGGCAACCTGGATGGCTTAACCAAAGAAATGGTGAAATCGGTGGCGGCTAAACACCTTACCCTGGAACAGATAAAGGAAATAGCCTTTCGCCTGTCTGCCAACCAAGGAGACCTCCTGCTTATTATCGCCGGTGAGGATAGCCTGGTCAGCACGGTGCTGGATAAACTGCGTCTCGAGATGGGGCATCGGCTTGAACTGGCACCTGCTGACCTGTTTGCCTTCTGCTTCATTGTGGGCTTCCCCTTGCTAAGCTGGGACAAAGAGCTGGGACACTGGCAGCCAATGCACCATCCCTTTACCTCGCCAAAGGAAGGGAATATTCCCTTGCTTGATACCGACCCGGGTAAGGTATATGGACGGCACTATGACCTGGTGCTTAACGGCTGTGAAATCGCCGGCGGCAGTATCAGAATACACACCGATAAGCTCCAGAGAAAGGTCTTCCGTCTTATGGGCTACAGCGACCAGGATATAAGCCAGCGCTTCGGGCATCTGCTGGAAGCGTTTAACTATGGGGCTCCGCCCCACGGCGGAGTAGCCGCCGGCATTGACCGCATCCTGATGTTGCTGGCGGGTGAGAAAACCATCAGGGAGGTAATTCCATTTCCCAAGAACCAGAACGCTGTTGATTTGCTATTCGAGGCACCATCACCCATTACCGAGGAACAGCTTGTCGATTTGCACCTGTGCCTGAGAGAGGAATAATATTACTAAGGGGTAGGAATTAGGAATAATGAAGATAACAAGTAACAAAACGGAGAAGCGGACAGCTTATTTAACCGTTGAGATGGAGCCAGCTGAGGTAGAAGAGTATATGGAAAGCGCCTATAAGCGTATGGTGAACAGGGTTGATATCCCCGGCTTCCGTAAGGGTAACGCACCCAGAGAGGTAATGGAGAAACACGTGGGCAGAGATAAGCTGTTTGAAGAAGCCAAGAATGAGCTTATACCCAAAACCTGTAACCGTATCATTAAAGAGCAGGGGCTTGAGGCGATAACAAGCCCTATGGTAAAAACGACTCAGGAAGAACCGCTGGTGTTTAAGATGATACTGCCGCTGATGCCCGTAGTGGAAATCTGCGACTACCAAAGTATCAGGATGCAACCAGAAACGGTAGAGATTGCGGATAAGGACATCGATGATGCCCTGGAGCAGATTCGCCACCAGTGTGCCACCTATGAACCGGTAGACCGCCCGGTAAAGTCCAGGGATATGCTGACCATTGATATCGAAAGCACTATTTTAGAATCTCCTTTTATCAGAGAAAAGTGGATGCAGTTCCAGGTACTGCCGGAATGCCCTCCCGAAATACCGGAGTTTTCAGACCACCTCATCGGAATGAAAAAAGACGAAGAAAAAGAGTTTAAATTGAGGATACCCAAAGACTATCCCAACAAAACTATGGCTGATAAAGAAGCCCTTTTCAAGGTCAAGGTCCTCGAGATCAAGGAGGAGCAATTGCCTGAGCTTGACGATAACTTAGTCAAAATGGTTGCCCCGGATATCCAGACACTGAACCTGCTCAGAGAACAGATAGCTAACAATATGAAAATGGATTATGAACAGAAAGCCATGTCCAGATTTGAGGATAAGCTAATCAACACCCTGATTGAGAAGAGCAACCTGGAAATCCCGCCCTTTATGATGGAGTCGGAGGCCAAGCATTTAATTGATGAAGGGCTTCAGCAACTGCAGGCGTCCTGTAAAACCAAGGAGGAGTTTGAGAATAAGCTCAAACAGGTATCGATAGAGCAGGTTAGGGAGCAATATCAATCGATGGCCGAGCGCAGAGTTCTCTGGCATCTGGTTATGCAAGAGGTTTCCAAAGCGGAAAATATTAAGGTCAGCGGCGATGAGATTGCAGAAGAAATAGAATATATGATTCAAGGCGCTATCATCGGTAAAGAAAGGGAGATGCAGCGCCAGTACATGAACGAACCGCAAAACCGTGAGAATGTCAAAGACTTACTGAGTGCCAGGAAGACCATCCAGCTATTGAAAGAAATTGCAACCAGCCCAAACAAAAAAACTAAAAAGAAGCGAAAGGAGGCAAAATGAACAACCAACCGATGAATGTTATTCCCATGGTGATTGAAAGCGGTGCCCGGGGAGAAAGAGCTTATGATATATTCTCTCTCCTGCTCAAGGAACGTATTGTCATGCTGGGTATGCCCATCAATGACCAGGTAGCCAATATTATCATTGCCCAACTTCTCTTTCTGGAGCGTGAAGACCCGGATAAGGATATCCAGCTCTATGTTAATTGTCCTGGCGGTATTATTGCCGCCGGACTGGCTATATACGATACCATGCAGTTAATACGCCCTGATATATCCACTATCTGTATTGGCTTGGCTGCCAGTATGGGGACGGTGATCCTCTGTGCTGGTACCAAGGGGAAACGCTTTGCCCTGCCCAATTCCACAGTCCACCTGCACCAAGCGGTTGGCGGTGCTCAGGGGCAAGCCGCCGATATTGAAATCGCCGCCCGTGAGATTATGCGGCTGCAGGATATCATCCGGGGCATACTGGTCAACCATACAGGACAACCGATGGACAAGATAATACACGACACCGACCGTGACTTCTACCTCAATCCCCAACAGGCATTGGAGTACGGCCTTATCGATGAGATATTAAACAAGCCATCCGAGGAAACAGCCAAAGAGAAGAAAAAGAAATAGTAGTAGTTATAGACGTTCTTTATATAGCTCGAAATATTTCTGTGCAAGCTGGGTGGGAGTGGGTAATCCCTGCCTGGCACCGAACTTACCGATACAGAAGCGGGCGGTAATATCACCCAGGCGTCCGCACTCCTTTAGCCCTTTATCATTGAGCAGACCGTAGAGGAAACCGGCGGCAAAGGCATCCCCGGCACCGGTAGTATCTATGGCAATTGTTTCTGCCCGGTTAACCGGTTCGATCAGATATTCACTGCCGGCGTCTCTGATATAGCAAACGGCAGACGAAGCCTTATCGCCGGTTAACCCCTTGGCCCTACCCAGGGTAACGACAACGACCCGACAGCCCTGTTCAATACAGGCTTTGGCGCCCTTATTGAAGTCCTCACCGGTAAGCTTCTTCACCTCGTTGCGGTTGATAAAGAGAATGCCAGTCCTGGCTAGTATCGGGGCCAGAGCCTTAAGCCCCCTGGCAACATATAGCTCCCCGGGCGAGAAGCTGACCCTGACCGAAGGTGCCAGCTTGTTCACCAACTCCAGAGATAACCGGAACTGCCTGTTATCAACAAACGAGGATAGGTGAAGCAGATTTGCCCGGTTTATATAAGCTGGGTCAAGGTCATGTTCAGTTAACAGGCTATTGGCATCGGGTATGACATATATAGAACGCTTCCCCGAACGTTCACTGAGGCATAGTGCTGAGCCTGTTTTTACCCCCCGCTTTACCACGATCTGGCTTGTATCAACACCGACCTTTTCAAAATCACCTATTATCAGCCTGCCCTCATCGTCGTCCCCGATGGCACCAGTAAAACCGGTGACAATCTCTAACTTAGCAAGACCATAAATGGTGTTGGCTGCCGAGCCGCCGGTGAAGTATCCTACCTCTTCAACCACCGCTTCGCCGTCATCAAGTATGCGCTCCACCTTATATATGTGGTCTATATTCAGCGCTCCCAGCCCGATGACTTCAATCTTATTCAGCATAGTATTATCGACTAGCCCAATTTTCCGGCTTCCTCCCTGACTAGATTTCTCATCCTCTTATGAAGTGCGATAACATCGTATATATCACCCTTAGCAGATAGCCAGTGGAAGTTATTCCGGTTATCGTCGTCAACAGCTTTCCCCCTTGTCCTCACCGTTTTCTCAGCTTCCTCCCGTCCTCCTTCCTGCCATGCTTTGAGTACTGGCGTAAGGTCGCCGACATTTATGGATGCCAGGCTCATGGTGGCGTAGGGTAGGGCATACTGGTTGGCATTAAAAGCCACCGCCAGACCTCCATCGTTATCTACCTCCTTGAGCATCCTGAAATCGGTGATGCTATCACCGACCACCACCCATTGGGACAGGGGCTGACCCGTTCTCCGGGAAAAGCCATTAAGCGCTTCTACTTTACGCCTGCCGCCCACCGGTTTGACCTGCATTATCGCCCGGCCGAACTGGGTTCTCGGCAGTAGCTTCCAGAAGAAGCTGTTCAGCTCTTGCTTAATCAGACTATCATCGGCTTTAATAGACAGTATGTCCTGCTCGGTCTGTTCCAGCAGGGCAGTGTCTTCTTTACATAATGTTTGTTTGAACCTATCAAGCTTTAACTTTGTGCAGGCGACGTTTCTTTTAGCGATGCCCAGCTCTCGAGTAATATGGCTGGCATACTGCTCGTAGGTTGTAGTGATGCAGAAGACCTCCCAGCCGTTACTCTTTAGCGAGGAGATAAGCTCTAGGGCACCATCGTTGAGTGTAGCCCTGGTCGCCAAAGCGTCAATATCAGCCTCCGAGATGTTGTGCAGTACCAGAAAAGGGACTATCAGCGCCAGGGTATCTCCCGGTTCATAGTCTTCTCTGCCTTCCATCGTCAGCAGGTCGTCATAGCGGCTGATAACCTCGAAGATCTGGTCGCCATTGGGAATCATTCTCATCAAGTCGTAGGCGTTGTCCTGGGGCGATAGCGGCCCCTCAAGGTCAAAACAGATGGGATTCACGGTTATTTATACCTTCCACTAGTTTATCTATGTCATCGGTCAGATTATAGCTGTTTATTGGTTTTCCATCAGCGTCAACTATCTTGCCATTGACTATCTTCACCTTGCCCTGGCTGAAAGCCTTCATCGTAGACACTATCAGTGGGAACTCCCTCTTGAGTCCATGCTCACGAATAAGCCGGAAAAGGGTATTATTTTCACCCTGGATTCTCTTAATCTCATCTATGCTTTTACCTTCTATTTCACGCCGGTAGCTATCGAACGGCTCGCCGGTAATCGGGAAGGTGCAGTATGTTACCACCGGACCCCTGTCCAGCTCCGGGGTTACCAGATGCATCATGGCCCCGGTCTCCCTGGCTTTACTCTCTATCAACTGCCAGATTACCTCCTGCCAGGTGCCGGCAGGCCCCCCGGGGGCCGCCGGGTGAAGGTTGATCATATTATATCGCTGGCACATCTCTTCGCCGACTATCAGCATATAGCCGGCAAGGACACACAGTTCGGGGTGGAAGTTATTGAGTCTATCCATCACTTCCCGATCATAGTCAATTCGCCACTGGGGTAGAGCCTTTCCCTGTCGGCGGTCGTCTCTGCCATCTTTGAACTTCTGGTAGGAGTAGCAGACAAGCGGTATATGAAAGCTGTCGACCAGATTCAGAAACAAATCGCTATCGACCGACTCGCCGGGCTCGCGGTTGCAGAAGACAAAGGCAAGCTCAGCTTCAATATCGCCATGTTTCAAGCTACTGCAGGCGGTCTCAAGGAGCCCCCGGGCAGCTTTGTCCCTACCGGTGGAAAACC
>DAOUDM010000019.1:0-84923 GCA_034431095.1 Dehalococcoidales bacterium
TCAATAGCGCACTCTTCATATCGCTGACTTTACCAGGCTGACTGACTAAACCCACATCAAGGGTAAGGTTCATTTTAGTTGTCGCCTGTTGAATAATATTGCAAGGGGATAAAGGGGATAGGGTTGGTAAAACATAAAATAAACTTATATCTATTCCTACCCACCGCTCTTAAGGAATGGGGTAAAGGGGAGGGGGTTGTATTATGAAAGACCTTGTTAAAATAAGAGCCCGACCGAAACTCGAGTCACCCAATATGCTGGCTGCCTGGCCTGGCATAAGCAACGTGGCGATGATAGTAGCTACCTACCTGTATAGGAAGTTGAAATTTAAGGACCTGGCCGAGGTCAGGGCGCCTCACTTCTTCGACCCTATCGGTGTGCTGGTCAAGGATAATATGATAGAGGCGCCGCAGTTCCCGCAGAACCGGTTCTACTACTGGAAGAATAAGGCTGGCAAGAGCGATATAATCCTCTTTCTCAGTGAAGCCCAGCCAGCCACCAAGGGCTATGAGCTGGCGAACTGCGTCCTCGATGTCGGGCTGAAGTTCCACGTCAACCGGGTGTTTACCTGTGCCGCCGCTCTGACCCGTATCCACCACACCGAGCAGCCCAGGGTTTGGGGGGTGGGCACCAACCAGGCTCTGGCTCAGGAGCTGGCCGGGCATAACCTGGTACAGGGGGGCAACCTCCAGATCTCCGGGCTCAACGGACTGCTTCTGGGAGTAGCCAAAGAAAGGGAGATAGACGGCGTCTGCCTGCTGGGTGAAGTCCCGACATACACCCACCGGATACAGAACCCGATGGCGGCGCTGGCTATAATCAATGTCCTGAAAGAGATGCTGGCTATCGAGATTAATACCGATGAGCTGGCGCAGTATGCCGACGAGGCAAAGAAGCAGATGAAGCAGGTAGCCGCCGAGGCTATGGAAGAGTATATAGATTACTTTACCGAGCCTATCTGGGAATATGGCGAAGATGAAGAAACAGAGTAACCGGATAATAGCCGCCAAGCCAGCTTCCGTTAAAGATATTATCGCTGATCTGGCTGATAGCGATAAGCCCATTGTGGACTCCGGCTTGGCCGAACTGTCCGACCTGAACCCGGGAGAACTGAGGCTTTTTAACCAAGTCTGGGAGAGGATAGAACCAAATCGGCGGCAGCAGATTATATACCGGCTGGTCGAGCTGGCGGAAGACAATATAGATCTCAGCTTCGATGCCATCTTCAAGCGTTGCCTGAAAGACCCAAACGAGGAGGTGCGTCGTAAGGCTATCGAGGGTCTCTGGGAGAATGAGGAAGCGTCCTTTATCGAGCCCCTGATTAACCTGATGGAGCAGGATAGCTCGGTCAGGGTCAGGGAGGCGGCCGCCATTGCTCTGGGCCGGTTCGCCATGCTGGCCGAGCAAGCCCTGTACGAGCTGGAGACGATGACAGAGCCGGCTTCTGCCTCGTGGATTAAGTTTCGGAGACAGGGATGATTAACGGCGGCAAGGTCAGGCTTTGCCCCAAAAGGCTGGGCGACGCCGCCAGGGACTATGCCTGGCAGATAGACCCGGGGCTTACCGAGCTTGATGCCTCCTCACCACTGACTATGAAATTTACCCAATATCTGCTTGACTACGCCGGTGAGTTAGGTCACAATGGGCAAAACAGGCATCAGTTTGCCATTGAGACCCTGGATGGGGAGCACATCGGCAACTGTGCTTATTATGGCATCAATGACGAAAAGGGCGAAGCCGAGATTGGCGTTATGATCGGCAACCGCGGCTACTGGGGTATGGGCTACGGCGCCGATGTGGTAATTGCCCTGGCGGACTATGTCTTTCAGGAGACGAAGCTTGAGCGAATCTTCTTGAAGACGCTGGATTCCAACCGGCGGGCGCAGAGGTGCTTCAGCAAGTGCGGCTTCACCGTGTGCGGACGGCTTATCAACAACGGGCACCGTTTTGTGCTTATGGAGCTGTATCGCCACCAGTGGCAGCAAAAAAGGGATAAAAACAGGCAAGGGGAAACGGGCTATGGCAAAGAAGAATACTGCCGATCTGGATAATATTCTAAAGGGCGTGAAAGCAGACAAGGTCGGGGTGGTTAATCTTGGCGACTGGAAGGTTACCCCGCTCTGGAACGATGCCCAGAGACTGCTGCCGGGGGCAAAATCAATAGTGGTGCCGGCAATGGAAGTGTTCCTTGAGACGGTCAACCAGGCGACTTCCAAAGCCCTTGTCGGAGATTTGGCTCTCCGCGACCTCTATCTGGCTAATAGCAATGTCGTAGACGGCCTTCTCGATTGGGAGGGCTATAAACTGGTGAAGGAGCTGCACGCTAAAGGCTACAAGGGATTACTGCTGCCTGCCGGGGGCGCCCCCTACGACGCCAGGTTTCTGGAAGGACCCCTGTCCTATAAACACATAGCTGAGGCGGCGGGTATAGGCATCTTTGGCTGGAACAGCCTGCTCCTTACCCCTGACTATGGCGCCCGGGTAAGGCTCGCCTCTGTCCTTACCGATGCTCCGTTTGCCGGCTCGGCGCCGCTCACTATGGAAAGCCCCTGTATAAGGTGCGGCGGTGCCTGCATCAAGGTATGTCCGGCCAAGGCTCTTGCCAGACCTCAGAACGGAGAGGACTACCATGTAGACAAGTATGCCTGCTCCGGCTACTATACCGCCTCCGGGATGTGCGCCGAGTGTTTAAGAGTCTGCCCGGCTGGCAGGGCTTTATGATAAATCGTAGCATCAGCCCTTAGCCGGCAGAGCAACAATAGCAGTGCCGGTCAGAGTCTTTTCTCCCCCGGGCTTCTCCATCCATATTTTCAGGGCTATCAGGTGCTGGTTGTCCTCGGTATACTTTTTAATAACCGTTCCCTTGCAGGTAAGAGGCTCGCCGGGGAAGTTCATGCCCTTGTAGGATAGGGACAGCTTTTTCAGATAGCCTTTATCGCCCATCCAGTCGGTAAGCATCTGCCCTAGGAAACAGCCTGCCAGTTGTCCGTGGACGATAACCCCGGTCAGCCCCTGCTTCAGAGCATAGTCCTTGTCGTAGTGGATGGGGTTATAGTCACCGGAGGCACCAGCCCACATCACCAGCTGGGTGGTGGTCGGCTGTTTCACCAGGGGCGTGATATCTTCACCCCCGGCGATGTCTTCATAGAATAACTGCCTGTTCATATCTGCTTCCACAGTCTAATAGATGATAGCCATCTGGCGGCAATTGGCTACAACTTCTTGCCTCTGGTTCTTATATACCATTTCAAAGGTGACGAATACCGTTGTGCCCGCTTTTCCCTGCCGCTCACGGACATTTACGATTTTAGCGGTTACGGTGATAACATCTCCCGGCCGCACCGGCTGGTGGCACTTGAGCTCGGTGCTGCCGTGAAGCACAGTAAGTGAAGCATCCGAGATAAAAGCTTCCAGAACCCGGTCGAAGCCCAGGGTCAGGATGAAGTTGGGCGGGGCGATAATACCACCATAGCCGCTCCTGCCGGCGTAGTCTTCGTCCTGCCACAGGGGATTGGGGTCGCCCACCGCCCGGGCGAAACGCTGGATCATCCCCTTCTCGATATCGTATACCAGTGAGGGACCCTCAACGCCAATGCGGCTCTCAAGCTCACCTACCGTCTGTGAATCAACCGCCATTAAACCTTCCTCTAAATGAATACAATGGGGTAAGGCAGTCTATATTAGTTTCGCCAGCCGTGTCAAGGAAATTATATTATTGGTTTCGTTCTCTCTTGGTTGAGCACCACCTCACCTCTTTAGCCGTCTTCCTTAAAGAGTGGCGGGCGGGTATAGATAATAAAAAGAGAGATTGCTATTTATAACAACCTTACCCCCTTAATCCCCCTCTCCTTGTAAGGAGAGGGGGAAGATTATATTGGAGGGACGCAGTCCCTCCAAGCCTCCCTTCATGTATTCCCCCTTCCTTTAATAAAGGAAGGGGGTCAGGGGGATGGATTTAGAACCACGAAATCCCCCTTCCCTAACAAGGGAAGGGGTTAGGGGATAGGTTGTTTGAGTCATATTAGAACGTTACTGTAATATTGCATCGTTGCCTACGCTAAAGTATGCTATAATGCACCCAGCTCTATTATAAAGGGATGAAATGACCGCCGAAGATTCCGGGCTGAACAGAGAGCCGGACGATACCCTTGCCATCCAGACCTTCGACCTTAGCAAGCTGTTTGGCAACCTGGCTGCCGTGGACAGCGTCAACCTGGATATAAAGAAGGGCGAGCTATTCGCCTTCCTGGGGCCCAACGGAGCCGGCAAGACGACCACCATCAGCATGCTCTGCTGTTTGCTCAAGCCCACCAGCGGCACCGCCCGGATTATGGGCTACGATATCAACAAGGAGCCCTACAAGGTCAAGGAGGTCATCGGCGTCTCCCCGCAGGAGACGACCCTTTCCGAGCACCTCAACTCGCGGGAAAACCTGAATCTTGTCGGACATCTTTACAAGGTCGAGCCGAAAAAGCTGAAAGCCTGGTCTCAGCTCATGCTGGAGACGATGGGACTGGCCGACCGGGCTAAAGACCAGGTGCGCAAGTTCTCCGGCGGTATGAAGCGCCGGTTGAGCATAGCCATGGCATTGATTCATAACCCACAGATTATCTTTCTCGACGAGCCCACCCTGGGGCTCGACCCACAGGCGAGACGGGCTGTCTGGAGCTACATAGGCCGTCTTAAAGGCGAAAAGACCATCCTGCTGACTACCCACTATATGGAAGAGGCGGACTTTCTCGCCGACCGCATCGGCATAATCGACGAGGGTAAAATAGTCGCCCTGGGCACCAGTATCGACCTGAAAACGGATATGATAGATACCCATACCATGGTCGTCCATGCCTGGAACCTGACCCAGAAGATGATAATAGAGATGCGCAATAAATACGCCAGGGTGGAAATAAGCAACGGCACTATGACCATCAGTGACAAGAAGATTGATTTCAGGGAGATTGTCGACCGGCTGCATGTCGCCAGTGTCACCATCCGTTCGGCCTACATCAAGGAGCCGACGCTGGAGGACGTTTTCCTCAATATAACGGGCAAGGAGCTGCGGGAATGAGATTCTGGCAGCTGTTTATCCGCAGTCTGAAGGAGACCTACCGCGACGTGCTGGCGCTGGGCTTTCTGCTGGCTTTCCCGCTTATGTTTATGCTTCTTTTCGGCGCCGCATTCGGTGGGGATACTGTCCCCAGCTATACCATCGGTGTTATCGATGACGACAATTCTCAGGTGTCGCAGAGCTTCGTCAGCGAAGCCCTGCCGGCGGTGCCCACCTTCGATATAGAAGTTATAGATGACTCCGGCGCCGCTTTAGAAGCTCTGCGACAGGGCGACCTGAGGGCTTATATCGTTCTCCCCGAGGGTTTTGGCCAGCAGGTATCGCAGATATGGCAGGGCGCAGACGGCAATATAGAGCTCAACATCACCTATGACGAGAGCGACCTGCTGGTATCGGAGCAGATTGTCTCGACAATCAATGCCGTCACCCGCAACTTCGCCGGTATTAATATACCGATAACCATAAACGCCAATCCCATCAACATTGAGACCGAGATAACCAATATTGACTTCATCGCACCGGGGATAATAATCTTTGGCCTTCTAATAATGATACCTACCTCAGGGAGAATCATGCTGCGGGACAAGGAGAGCCGGTTCCTGCACCGCATGCTCACCACCCCCACCAGGCCCTGGGAGTTCATCGCCAGCTATTCGCTGAGTATGGTGCTCATTGCCATCGCCCAGATAGTAATTTTCATCCTGCTGGGCTGGCTGTTTGGCATGGATATAATCGGCAGTATCTGGCTGGCGTTTGCCGTTTTTCTACTGGCCGCTATATGCAGTATCGGCATCGGTATGGTGGTTGCATCGCTGTCCAAGTCGGAGAACCAGGGGGAGTCGCTGAGCTGGCTGTTCTCTATGCCGCTGGCTATTGTCTCCGGGGTCTGGTTCTCCTCCGATTTCATGCCGTCGTACATGCGGGTTTTTGCCGATATCTTCCCCTTTTCTCACGCTGTCGATGCCTCGCGGGCGGTCATCACCCGCGGCGCCGGCATGGAGGCGATAAGCGGCGACTTCTTCTTCCTGGTCGGCTGGGCAGCCGGTATCTTTATCATCGGCACGGTGCTGTTTGCCAGAACTATGCGTAGCTAGAGTCTCATGAAAGCTATTGAGTGGCTTGGCGATAAGCTGAGAATCATTGACCAGACAAGACTGCCCGGTGAGGAATCCTATCTGGAGCTTGCCAGCTATAAGGCTGTCGCCCGGGCGATAAAGGATATGCTCGTCAGGGGGGCACCGGCTATCGGCGTCACCGCCGCCTACGGCATCGCCCTCGGTGCCATTGAGATAAAAGCTAAAGATAAAAACCGGTTTCTAAAAGAGTTGTCCGATGTTATCCAGGCCATCTCAGCCACCCGCCCCACCGCCAGAAACCTTTTTGCCGTCGCCGAGCGTATGAAGCGCGTCGCCGAAGCCGGTGAGGATGCCGCTGGCATCAAAAAATCACTGGCGGACGAAGCGGTCAAAATCCATGCCGAGGAAGAAGCGGCTACCGAAAGGATAAGCCGCCTCGGCGCCGATTTAATTAAGGATGGCTGCGGCATGCTGACCCACTGCAACACCGGACCTTTAGCTACCGCCGGCTACGGCACTGCCCTGGGGGTGATAATCTACGCCCACCGTCAGGGCAAGCAGCTGAGGGTCTTCGCCACCGAAACGCGCCCCCGCTGCCAGGGAGCCCGGCTGACCGCCTGGGAGCTTAAGCAGGCAGGCGTGCCCTTCACCCTGATAACCGACTCTATGGCTGGCTATGTTATGAAGCGGGGGGAGGTGGACTGTGTTATCGTCGGCGCCGACTGTATCGCCGCTAACGGCGATACCGCCAATAAAATCGGCACCTATTCGCTGGCGGTGCTGGCAAAGGAGCACAACATACCATTTTACATCGCTGCCCCCACCACCACCATAGACCCCGATATTGCCACCGGCGATGAGATACCCATCGAGGAGAGAGACCCGGAAGAGGTTACCCACATCGGCGGGGTGCGCATCGCCCCCGAGGGCGTCAATGTCATCAATCCCGCCTTTGACGTTACCCCACACCGGTATATAACCGCCATCATCACCGAAAAGGGTATAATAAGGGAGCCTTACGAGGATAGTTTAAAATCCATCCCCTAGCCCCTTCCTTTATTAAAGGAAGGGGAATGTTGGGAGTAATTTGAAAATCCCCCCAACCCCCTTTTACAAAGGGGGAGTAAGAAACCTCTCCCTTTCGTAAAGGGAGATTGAGAGGGATTTCGTAAGGGGGGCAAGAGAACAAAGGGAGAGCAGTGAGAGGGGCGAAGCCCCTCTCCACAACACCTCCCCCTCTCCTGTGAGGAGAGGGGGATACAGGGGGTGAGGTGAATGGAATATATTTTAGGCATTGTTATCGGTAGTATAATCACTGGTCTCGCGATGATACTAAACTCATTTTTCAACGATAGGATTGCTAGGCAGAGAGAACAACGTGAGTATAGAAGGGTGCATACTGATAAATATATTTCTGAACTCGAAAGTATTTATGAAGATACCTTACATAGCTTTGATAAATTGATTAGAAAAAAGGGAATAAATTCAGAGAGCGAATTGGAAAAATTCTATAAATTAGGAATTCAGTTGCGTTTAAAATCAAACGAAAAAATCTATATTAAGTTCAAAGAACTACGGAGCGGAATAGTTAATATGGCTGGAAGCATTCCGGCTTTACCAGAAGAATTTATTCCGAGTTTTGAAGATGATGAAGACCGTAAATATAGACTAGAAAAAAGGAAGAAAGCGGAAGAGAAGAGAGATAAAGAGGCAGAGAAATACATTGGCAATCTATATAAGGAATGGCAAGAGTTATCTAGTGATATAAAAAATCATTTAGCTGAGTTAAAGGGAACATTGAAAAGTTAATTAGTAATTCAGGAGGGAACTTAATGCCACAGGCTAAGATAGGAGTTATCGGCGGCACGGGGCTGTATGACGTGGAGGGGCTGACGGATGTGGAGGAAGTTGACATAAACACTCCATTCGGCAAGCCGAGCGACACCATAATCGTCGGTAAGCTTTCGGGGGTGGGGGTTGCCTTCCTGCCGAGGCACGGGCGGGGGCACCGCATAATGCCCACCGAGGTGCCGTCAAGGGCAAACATCTACGCCCTGAAATCGCTGGGGGTGGAGCATATCATCGCCATAAACTCCGTTGGCAGCCTCAGGGAAGGGATTAAGCGGGGAGATATGGTTATCCCCGACCAGCTTATAGACCGTACCAGGAATAGGATAAATACCTTCTTCGGCGAGGGCATCGTCGCCCACATCTCCTTCGCCGAACCGTTCTGCCCGTCGCTGAGGCAGCTACTTTACGATATGGCGGTTAAGGCGGGGGCTAACGCCCATTCTACCGGCACCTATGTGGTAATGGAGGGTCCCGCCTTCTCTACCAGGGCGGAATCCCGCCTGCACCGCTCGTGGGGGGCGGACGTCATCGGTATGACGGCACTGCCCGAAGCCAAGCTGGCACGTGAAGCCGAAATCTGCTACGCTATAATCGCCTGCGCCACCGACTACGACGTCTGGCACGAGACGGAGGAGGCGGTGGGGGTGGAGATAATCCTGGAGACGATGCGCCGCCAGGAGGAGCTGTGCAAGCAGATTATCAGGCTGTTGGTGCCCAGGATAGGGGGCAGTCGGGATTGTGAATGCGCTAAAGCACTGCAGGGAGCCATAGTTACCGCCCCTGATACCATGCCAGCGGAACAGAAGAAGAAGCTCGAACTGCTTATAGGGAAGTACATCAGCTAGGATTTTGCTTATGCCCGATTTAAGATTCAACTGCCTGCCGACGATAATAGGCAGTATGCCTCACACCGACCCGATAAAGGCGTGCTCGCTGGTTACCGAGTATCTCAAGGACATACCCGCCTGGCCACAGCTACCCAGACGCTCCTTTAAGGAGAGTATGTGTGCCCAGTTCAGCCAGGGCTTCCCTGGCATAGTGGTCACGGAGAACAGCATCTACACCGACCGCTCGCAGGACTGGGACGAGCCGCTGGAGGAGCTTTACACCGCCTATCTGGACAACAACGTCGACAAGTATCCTGTCACTGCCGACTACGCCGCCGGGCTGCATACCTTCCTTTCTATGAAAGACCTTATGCCCAGGGCAGTCAAGGGGCAGGTAACTGGGCCGATTAGCTTCGGGCTGACCGTTACCGACGACAGCCGGCGGGCCATCCTCTACGACGATATGCTGTCCGACGCCGCCGCTAAACTGCTCCGGCTCAAGGCAGGCTGGCAGGAGAAGGCGCTGGCTAAAATCTCCAAAAATACCATTATCTTTATCGACGAGCCAGCCATGTCTTCCTATGGCTCCGCCTTTTTCTCCCTGCCCCGGGAGAAGGTTATCGTCTTATTGGAGGAGGTGCTGGGCGGCATCGGCGGGCTCAAAGGCATCCACTGCTGTGGCAACACCGACTGGTCGCTCATTTTAGGCACCAGCACCAACATCGTTAGCTTTGACGCCTATAACTATGCCCAGAGTTTCGCTCTCTACCCTGCCGAGGTGAAAAAACTCCTGGATAGAAATGGGGCTATCGCCTGGGGAATCGTGCCCAATACTGAAGATAATCTTAAAGACGAGACGGTCTCCAGCCTCAAGGACCGCCTGGAGGAAGCGATGGCACCGTTCACCAGAAAGGGAATACCTTTCAAACAGCTATTCGAGCAGAGCCTGCTCACCCCGAGCTGCGGTCTGGCGCCTCTCACTGAGGAGGCGTCCGCCCAGGCCCTGGAAGTACTGGTCAGGCTATCGCAGGAGATGAGAAAACGCCATCGGTAAAGGAGACAGCGTTAAGTGGAATGCAATATTGAAGCCAATAAAGCCAGGTGTAACTGCACATACGAACCGTGCCCTAGGAAGGGCAAGTGCTGTGAGTGCATCACCTATCACCTCAAGTTTAACGAACTGCCCGCCTGCATCTTCCCCGATGATATAGAAAAGACCTTCGACCGCTCATTCACCAGTTTTGCCGAGTACGTTTCTCGCGGTCGATAATCATCTGGTCAAAGCAATCATTTTAGGTTAAACTGGTAATTGATGAACAAGAAGAGAAGGATAGCCCTGCTCAAGCATCGGCTGAAGAGGAAGAAGCTTGAGTCTAAGAGGAAGGCTGAGAGCGCGCCGGCCGGTAAGAGATAGGCACTAGAAAGATAATGAAACAGGTATATCTCCTGACCGGAATACCGGGTACCGGCAAGACCAAACTTATCAAG
This sequence comes from Dehalococcoidales bacterium, assembly GCA_034431095.1. GTDB lineage: Bacteria > Chloroflexota > Dehalococcoidia > Dehalococcoidales > W693 > W693. The sequence goes on from DAOUDM010000019.1 coordinate 10,308, forward strand.
CAGGCAATAGCCGGGATGACAGGTAAAGCCGGCGGCTTCTATACCGAGGAAATACGGAGCCAGGGGATAAGAAAGGGCTTCAGGCTGGTTACCCTGGAGGGCGAAGAAGCTATACTGGCGCATGTCAAGATTCAAAGTCGTTACCAGGTGGGTAAATACGGGGTCGATGTTGATGCTCTGGACAGGGTCGGGGTCGTGGCTTTGCAAAAGGCAATACGGCAGTGTCAGCTGGTGGTGGTCGATGAAATAGGCAGGATGGAGCTGTTCTCCGACAGCTTCAGGAAGACCGTACTTGAAGTAATCAATAGTGGTAAATGGCTTCTGGGAACCATTATGTTTAACTCGAATAAGTGGGCGGACGCCATCAAGCGCCGGCCTGAGGTTTTTCTAGCCCCTGTTACCGGAGCCAACAACCAGCAGGTGATGGCAGGGCTGAGGCAATGGCTGAAGGGGCTGGAGGGAGGCGAGGCCGATGGCTGAACTGCCCGCAATGATTCAGGCGTTGCTGGAGCCGGGGGTTTTTCCCGACTCGACAGATACCGTCGAGCTGGTGCAGACCCAGATGTCCTTCGTCCTCCTGGCCGATGACTATGTCTACAAGATAAAAAAGCCGGTCAACCTGGGCTACCTTGACTATAGCACCCTGGAGAAGCGTCATTTCTACTGCCAGAAGGAGATAGAGCTAAACCGCAGGCTGTGCCCCGATGTCTATCTGGGGGTAGTGACGGTAAACCGGCATCAGGGTTGTTATGCCATCAACGGCAAGGGTGAGGTTGTGGAATACGCCGTTAAGATGTGCCGCCTGCCACAGGAGCTTATGATGGACGTCCTGCTGGCCGAGAATCGAGTGTCGCCGGAGATGATAGCCCGTCTGGCGGAAAGATTAGTTACGTTCCATAAGCAAGCAGAGACTAGCGGGAGTATAAGTACATTCGGCGGCCTGGAGACCATTGCCCACAACACCGAGGAGAACTTCGGCCAGACGGAGAAATACTTCGGCAGGGCTATCTCACGCCATCAGTATCAGCGAATCAGAGACTATACCCGCAGTTTCATCGAGGATAGTACTGCCCTGTTCCAGAAAAGAATAGAGGAAGGCTATATAAGGGACTGCCATGGTGACCTGCACACAGCCCATATCTGCTTTAAGAACGGCATCTGCATCTATGATTGCATAGAGTTCAACGACCGCTTTAGATACGGCGACGTCGCCTCGGAGGTTGCCTTTCTGACTATGGACTTAGACCACCACGGGCGAGCCGACCTCAGCCACAGCTTCGTTGATGGCTATATAGCTTTCAGCCGGGACAGGGGGCTGAAAGAGCTGCTCAACTTCTACAAGTGCTACCGCGCCTACGTGCGGGGCAAGGTGGCTTGCTTTAAGCTGGACGACCCCTATATTTCAGATGAGGAGAAGGAAAGGACTTTAGCTATCGCCAGGAGGTATTTCGAGCTTGCCGAATCTTATATATGATAAATAACGGAGGATAGTCGTGAATAAAGTAATGAAAAGTATCATCGATGAAATTGATCAGGAGTTTAAATGTTTGCAGATAAATTTTGAGGACAAATCATGGAGAGGAAGTATTCCTTCAAAAGCTGGCTGGTATGTGATTAAGACAAATACACCAGTTGCTGTGCTAAAATCTGTCGAACCACCAAAACCAAAATATAAAGCCCATATTAATATTCCTGAAACTATTAATAATACCTCAATATTGCAAGACTCTGGTATTGCTATCATGCAATCCGACGATGAGGATTACGTGGTATATAACGGGGAGGCAAAGAGTCTAAAAGCAAGAGCAAGAGAACATGAACGTGGCCATCCGAGGACATATTGTCTGGGGTTATCAAATTATGAGATTTTGCGTAGCTATAAGTGGATTTTTTGCTATGTGGTTGTATCAAGCTGTAAAGTTCTTCCAAATGGAGATAAGCTCTTGAGATTAGCAGTTGAGCAGGGATGGCGAGCAAAAAATGGTTGGCCTATTCTCTGTAGGAAGTAATGTATTTTGGGAAATGTGAACGTCGTCTAACAGCGTGTTTGTAGTTCGCTTCGCAAACATGCAAAACGATTGGGGGGGTGATAAATATGAAAGAACCGTTTGTCAAATTCATAGAAACACAGTTAGGCTCTGGTTTTTTGCTTATCGCCTGTGGTCTTCCCGGTACCTGGAAAACGGAGACAACCGAGGAAGTATCTAAGATTAAGGGCTATCCGCTCCTTCGAAGCGACCTGATTAGACTAGAGGTGCTGAAAAACGAGGATATATTTGACGAAAAGGTGGCGTCAAATATGGGGAAACGGACAATGGTCTATGACGAGATGTTCAGGCAGGCGGATGAGATTCTACACAAGGGCGATGGTGTGATACTTGATGCCACCTTCATCACACAGTCATTAAGGAGGCGTGCTGCGGAAATAGCAGCTAGACATAATAAGACATTCGTTATCCTGCAGACGGACTGTCCACAGAAAGTTTCCATCAGGCGGATACTAAAGCGGACTAAAGAGAGCTACGAATCAAACGCACTGACTGAACAAGCCTATCTCAACAATAAAAAGAGGTTCGAACCAGTAGACCTGAATGACCTGAAGGGCTTGTATCCAAACCTTAATATTATCCACCTGATAGTCGATACCCAGCATGATCCACCCGAAGATTGGTATATTATTGGTATAGAAAAGAAATAGCATGGAACAGGGCTCGGTGTCGGACGGACGCTGGGAAATATATCAGGTTCAAAAAGAGAAATTCGAGCCGGTGGCGGAAGTGCCACCCCGAAGCCGTGCTATAATAGATGATTCACAGCCGGTTAACAGGATAGTGCGGCAGGTTTTAAATACAGTTAACGGGGGAGCAGGCGATGATTGATAGTTATGATGTTAAAGACACGTCATTAGCCGAGGACGGCCGGAAGCGTATTGAGTGGGCTGGTCGGGAGATGCCGGTGCTGAAGCTGATCAGCCAGCGGCTTGCTGCCGAAAAGCCATTTGGGGGCATCCGAATCTCAGCCTGCCTCCATGTCACCACGGAAACAGCCAACCTGGCTCTCGCACTTAAGGCAGGCGGGGCTGATGTCGTCCTGTGCGCTTCCAACCCGCTCTCCACGCAGGACGATGCCGCCGCCGCTCTGGTGGAATACGGCATCCCGACCCACGCCATCAGGGGGGAGGACGAGGTAACATATTACAGGCACATAAGCGCTGCCCTGGACCACAAGCCACAGCTTACCGTGGACGACGGCGCCGACCTGGTGACCACCCTTCACACCAGGCGAGGCGACTTGATTAAAAATGTTATCGGCGGCACCGAAGAGACCACTACCGGCGTTATCAGGTTGCGCAGTCTGGAAAGGGACGGCAAGCTCAAATACCCCTTGATCGCCGTCAACGATGCCCAGACCAAGCACCTGTTCGACAACCGCTACGGCACCGGGCAGAGCACCATCGATGGCATAACCAGGGCGACCAATATCCTGTGGGCGGGCAGGAAGGTGGTCGTTGGCGGCTACGGCTGGTGTGGACGTGGCGTGGCCATGAGAGCCAAGGGCATGGGCTCACAGGTCATTGTCGTTGAAGTAGAGCCTCTACGGGCGCTGGAGGCGGTTATGGATGGGTTCCAGGTGATGCCAGTGGCTGAAGCGGCTCGGATTGGCGACATATTTATAACCGTTACCGGTAACAAGCATGTTATCGGTAAAAAGCATATAGAAGCGATGAAGGACGGGGCTATCCTTGCCAACAGCGGGCATTTCAATGTAGAAATAGACATCCCGGCTCTGGAAGAGCTGGCTAAAAGCAAGCGGCGAATACGCCCCTTCGTTGATGAATACACCCTAAAAGACGGGCGCCACATTTATCTCCTGGGTGAGGGCAGGCTAATCAACCTGGCGGCTGCCGAAGGCCACCCGGCAAGCGTTATGGATATGAGCTTTGCCAATCAAGCCCTGTGCCTTGAGTATATGGTAAAGAGCCGGGGCAAGCTGGAAGCCAAAGTCTATGGTGTGCCAGATGAGGTTGATAAACAGGTAGCCCGTCTGAAACTGGAGTCTATGGGCGTCAAGATAGATAAACTGACACCAGAGCAGGAGAAATACCTGGCCAGCTGGGAAGAGGGAACATAGAAAGGAGAGTTAATGAGTAGCAGTTTTGAAAGCTCCCCCAATTATTTGATTACCTCGGAATCGGTTACCGAGGGCCACCCGGACAAGATGTGCGACCAGATATCGGATGCCATCCTGGATGCCATTCTCAAGCAAGACCCCTGCGGCAGGGTAGCCTGCGAGGTAGCCACCACCACCGGACTGGTAATAGTCCTGGGGGAGATTAGCACCAAGTGCTATGTCGAAATCCCCCGCATCGTACGGGATACGGTGCGTGATATAGGCTATACCAGGCCCGAGTACGGCTTCGATTGTCAGTCGTGCGGGGTGATGGTCTCCATTACCGAGCAGTCCAGCGATATCGATATGGGAGTAAGCAAGTCGGCGGAAGCCAAAACAAGCCGGACTACCGACGACCTGGACAGGGTCGGCGCCGGCGACCAGGGGATGATGGTCGGCTTCGCCTGCAACGAGACACCGGAGCTGATGCCCCTGCCCATCTCCCTGGCGCATAAACTGTGCCGCCGGCTGGCTCAGGTAAGAAAAGATAATACTCTGCCCTACCTCCGCCCCGACGGTAAATCGCAGGTGACGGTGGAATATCGCAACGGAAAACCAAGAAGGGTGGATAGCGTGGTGATTGGCGCCCAGCACGACGATAATGTCAACCACGACCAGATTGAACAGGATATTATAAAGCGCGTAATCAAGGAAATCGTTCCCCCGGAGTTGATAGACGATAAGACTAGATACTACGTCAATGCCACCGGACGGTTTGTCATCGGCGGCCCGATATCCGATACCGGCTTCACCGGTCGCAAGATCCTGGTCGATACCTATGGCGGCGTCGCCCGTCACGGCGGCGGCGCCTTCTCCGGTAAAGACCCGACCAAGGTCGACCGCTCGGCGACCTATATGGCGCGCTACATCGCCAAGAACCTGGTCGCCGCCGGCATAGCCGAGCGGCTGGAAATACAGATTGCCTATGTTATCGGCGTCGCCCATCCGCTGTCCGTTTCCGTGGAGACCTTCGGCACCGGTAAGATAGATACCCAGACTATCAAAGATCTGATTAAAAAGCACTTTGACCTCAGGCCGGCGGCTATCATCAAGACGCTTGACCTCCGCCGCCCGATATACCGGCAGACCGCCGCCTACGGGCACTTCGGCAGAACCGATATTGATTTACCCTGGGAAAAGACTGACATGGCCGATATTTTAAGAAAAGAGGTTGGGCTTTAATCACTTTTTCTGAATAGTGCTAACAGGAGATAGCTTATGGATGGGTGGCTATATGGATTATTCGCTCTAGCAGGAGTAATTGTAGGCGGTTTTTTCACTTTTTTAGGACTTGTTAAGCAACTAGGACAACAAAAGGAATTAGATTCTCGTCAATGGCAACGTAAGATTAGAAGCGAACCGTTACTTAAATTAAGGGATGAGTTAGCTATAATGGCAACTATGCAAAATAGAGTTGCTAACGCCGCAGAAAAACTATATAACATAGATAGCGATGGGATGGAAAAGGCAAATATAGAACTAGAAGAAGCTATAAATGATTGGAATACCTATTTATCAAAGGGAAATCTATTTCAAACTTTGCTTATACAATACGATACAGAACTTTTTAACAATGTGCTTAATATTCAGAAAAGTTATATTACCTCTTATCACACCCTACGGCATAAGGTATCTAAAAGAGATGAACGGGATAAAGCTATAGGACCACTAAGTAAAGTTTGGCAAAATGTAATTTCAGCTCAAGAACTAATCAACAAACGACTAGAGGAACTTTAAAAAGCGGGGAGTTTGAGGGGCGAAGCCCCTCATTAAAAAGCTTCCCCTTCCCCTTGGCAAGGGGAAGGGGATAAAGGGGATGGGGTTGATAAGAATAAGACACACTTCTATCTTTTCCCACCCGCCGCCCTTTAAGGAATAAGATAAGGGGGTGAGGTAGATAAATCCTATAAAGTTTGGCACCGACGGCTGGCGAGCAATCATCGCCGAGGACTTCACCTTTGACAACGTTCGCCTCTGCGCCCAGGCGGTCGCCGTATATCTTAAAGACAGCGGGCTGGCACAAAGGGGGCTGGTCATCGGCTACGATACCCGCTTTGCCTCCGAAGACTTTGCCCGGGCCGCCGCCGAGGTAATCTGCGGCAACGGGATAAAGGTATACCTGTGCCCCAGAGCCGCCCCGACGCCGATGGTCAGCTATGGCGTCCTGGCAAAGCAAGCCGGCGGGGCTATCGTTATCACCGCCAGCCATAACCCGCCGCAATGGAACGGCTTCAAGTACAAGTCGGCAAACGGCACCAGCGCCCCGACGGAGGTCATCGCCGAGCTGGAGAAGAGCATCGCCACTATTACCACTACGGGCAAGATAAGCCGAATACCGCTGGCTGAAGCTCAAAAACAAGGGCTGATAGAATACACTGATCTGGCGCCAAGCTATGTAGAGCAGATAAAGAGCCTCATAGACCTTGACGGATTAAGAAAAGCCGGGCTCAAGATAGTGGTTGACTCTATGTACGGTGCCGGCGCTGGCTACTTTAAGATGCTTCTGGATGGAGGTGCCACAAAGCTCCTGGAGATAAACGACGAACGCAACCCTGTCTTCCCCGGCATAAAACAGCCGGAGCCGATTGCCGTCAATCTAGCTAAGTTATCAGACAGGGTCAGGCGGGAAAAGGCTGACATCGGTATCGCCACCGACGGCGATGCCGACCGTATCGGCATTATAGATGAAAAGGGCAACTTCCTGACCCAGCTCCAGGTCTTTGCCCTGCTGGCGCTATATCTTCTGGAAGTGCGTGGTGAGCGGGGCGCCATTGTTAAGACGATAACCACCACCAGCATGCTCTACCGTCTGGGCGAGATATTCAATGTGCCTGTCTATGAAACACCGGTGGGCTTTAAGTACGTCGCCCCGATAATGCTCGCCCGGAACGCCCTCGTTGGTGGGGAGGAGAGCGGTGGCTATGGCTTCCGCGGGCATGTGCCCGAGCGCGATGCTATACTCAGCGGACTCTATTTCCTTGATCTGATGGCCAGGACGGGCAAGACGCCATCGCAGTTGCTGGACTACCTCTACAGCAGGGTAGGTCCTCACTACTACAGCCGTCTGGATATAGAGTTTGCCGAGGAGCAGAGAGAGAAAATAATCAGCCGCGTCCGGGATAGCTCTCCGGAGACGCTTGGCGGGGTTAAGGTGGCTAACAAAGACACCATCGACGGTTTCCGCTTTACCCTGGCCGATTCCTCCTGGCTTCTCATCCGCTTTTCCGGCACCGAGCCACTGCTCCGCATCTATAGCGAAAGCAATAGCCAGTCCCGCGCCGAAAGACTGCTCGAACTGGGCCGGGAGATAGCCGGGGTCTAGCCATAGTCGGGGGCTGGCAAAGCAGAATCTGGAACTGTCGAATTCCCTGGAGCTTCTTACCGCTTGGTGTATTGTGGTGCTTTGCGGGCGCGCTTGAGGCCGGGCTTCTTCCTCTCTTTAGCCCGCGAGTCGCGGGTCAGCAGCCCGTCCTGGCGCAGTAGCAGCTTGAACCTCTCGTCTTCCTGTAGCAGGGCGCGGGCGATACCGTGAGCAATGGCGCCGCATTGCCCGGCTATGCCGCCGCCGGCTACCTTGACCAGGACATCGTATTTGCCTGCGGTCTCGGTCACCACCAGCGGTTTCATTATAGTCTGGAGGTGCGCAATGCGGGTGAACCGCTCATCGTAAGGCATGCCATTTATCATGATAGTGCCGCTGCCTGGCATCAGCCTTACCTGGGCAACCGCTTCCTTGCGTTTTCCTGTCCCGTGAGAATAGGTTTTCTTTTTCAAATTACCCTCGCAAACTGCAACTGATTATTTACCAGCCCCCGTCTGAGCCAGGTGGGGATGAGAGTCCCCGGCATAGACCTTGAGCTTTTTCATCATGCTGTTCCCCAGACGGTTCTTGGGCAACATACCCTTAACGGCATGCTCGATTACCCATGATGGCTTGGTCTTGAGCATCTCCTCCAGGGTGATGCTCTTGAAGCCGCCGGGATACCCGGAGTGCCGATAGTAGAGCTTCTGCTTCGCCTTGTTGCCGCTAACACGAACCTTTTTGGCGTTGACGATAACGACATAATCGCCGGTATCCAGGTGGCGGCTGAACATCGGCTTGTTCTTGCCCATTAGCAGGCGGGCAACCTCGGTAGCCATCCGTCCCAGGACCTTATCTGTGGCGTCGATAACATGCCACTGGTGCTCTATCTCGGAGGCTTTAACGCTATAGGTTTTCACTTATCTTCTTCCTCAAATGGTTTTTTGTAATTCACCTTTGTTAGGTATAAGCCGCAGGCGGGAGCCGCCGGCCCCGCCAGCCCGATTTTTTCCGCCTCCATTATACTATAAAACTCTCCGGGCGTCATCCTGCCCAGCCCAACCCTGATGAGAGCCCCGACCGTGTTGCGCACCTGGTGGGGCAGGAAGGAGTTGGCTGTTATGCTAAAGATGTTCATCTCTCCGTCCCTCGTTACTCCGGCGTGATACACCCTCCGCCGGGTACGCTTTATCTCTACCCCCAGATTGCTGGCAAACGAGGCGAGGTCGTGCTCACCGATGAGGGTCTGGCACGCCCGGTTCATAGCTTCGATGTCCAGCTCACCGGTGACCAGATGACAAAACCCATCCCAGACCGGAGAGCGGGTCGGGCTATTCAGTATGTAGTATTCGTATTCACGGCTGACGGCGTGGCTCCTGACATTGAATGAGTCGCCAGCTTTATAAGCCTCCTTGATGGCGATATCCCTGGGTAGATAGTAATTTAAGCCGTTAACAAATGTCTCCGGTGTAAGCGTTGACCTGGTCCTGAAGCTGACCACCTGCCCCCGGGCATGAACCCCGCTATCGGTGCGGCTGGCGGCCAGCAACCTGATTCTATCGCCGGTGAGCCTTTTCAGGGCTCTCTCTATCTCGCCCTGGATGGTGGGCAGTTCTGTCTGGAGCTGGAAACCGCAGTAACGGCTGCCGTTGTACTCGACGACCAGCACCATCTTGGTGATATTGCTCACCGAAGAAACGCTTTCAGGGTCTCCAGCTGGAGACCCTATCCCCTCTCTTGAGACCTTCTCTAGTCCTGTAGTTATAGAAATAGATGCCATTACTCTACCAGCTTAAGCTGAACCATAGCCGCCCCGTCCCCCAGCCTGGGACCCAGCTTGGTGATGCGGGTATAACCGCCGGGGCGCTCGGCAAACCTTACTGAAAGGTCATCGAATAGCTTGCCAACCACCTTTTCATCGTAAATAAAGGCTAGTGCCTGGCGCCGGGCATTAAGCCCGCCGTGCTTGGCCAGGGTTATCATCTTCTCGGCTATACCCTGCACTTCTTTAGCCTTGGCTTCGGTCGTTTTAATCTTCTCATAATCAAGAAGGTCGGCCACCAGGTTGCGGAACAACGCCTTGCGGTGCCCTGTAGACCGCCCCAGACCTCTGCCAGCTATCTTATGCCTCATTTCAACCTCACTTTAACTGATACCGGACTGCTCAAACGGAATCTCTTTCCGGCTCTATCCCTGGCTGGGATTCACTATCTTCTACTTCGGGAGAGAGGGTCAGCCCCAATGCCTTGAGGCGTTCCTCTACCTCTTGCTTGGACTTCTGCCCGAAGTTGCGTAGCGTCATCAGTTCCTTGTCCCCGGTGCTGATGAGCTCGCCAACAGTGGTAATACCACTGCGCCTCAGGCAATTTATAGCCCGCACCGACAGGTCTAGCTGTTCCACGGGCATATTGAATAAGTCCTTGGGTATGGAGGCACGCAGAGCCTTCTTCTCCTCCTCCGCCTGGGAAACCTGGCCGTAATCAACAAACGGGGCTAGCTGTTCTGTTAGCAGGCTGGCCGCATAGCTGATGGCACTTACCGGTGAGATTGTACCGTCGGTCCACACCTCCAGATACAACTGTTCGTGGCTGGTATCCTGGCCAATATGAATCGGCTCGACGGTAAAGTTGACCTTGCGTACCGGAGTAAAGATGGCATCGACCGGAATCGTCCCTACCGGCAAACTGTCACTCGATTTAGCCGGTTTGTAGCCTATCCCCAGCTCAACATCAATATCTACGTAGAGCTTTGCCTCCGGTGAATCCAGTGTCACCAGGTAAAGCTCCGGGTTAACGATTTCAACTTCAGACGATGGATTAATGTCAGCGGCGTAGACTTCTCCCTCGTTTTCTTTCTCTAGCGTCAACCTGGCCGGTCTATCGGAAAGGGGTTTCAGGCGCAGTGCTTTAAGATTGAGCAGGAACTCCAGTACGTCCTCTTTGACATGGGGGATTGGTGAAAATTCGTGTTGTACCCCCTCGATATGAACGCGGGTTACTGCCGCCCCGGGAAGGTATTGGAGCAACACCCGCCGCATGGCATTACCCAGGGTAGTGCCGAACCCCTTTTCCAGGGGCTGGGTTAAAAAGCGCCCGTACTTATCACTGGAGTCAACACATTCAATCTTGGGAACTACTAAACCAAACAAAGATGACCTCCTTACCAATCAGCCTACCGCGAGTAGTGCTCAACAACCGCCGCCACGTCAAATTTGGCTTCGACATCGTCCGGGGTGGGCAGGGATAAAACCCGGCCAACGAGTTTCTGCTTATCCAGGCTCAGCCAGCTGGGGATAACCTTGCCGCCGACCATCTGAGCCAGTTGTTTATAATATTCTTTCTTGGTGCTTCTCTCATGCCAGCTGATGACATCACCCTCTTTGACCAGGCAGGAGGGGATATCGGTCTTGTGCCCGTTGAGCAGGATATGCCCGTGCTGTACTATCTGGCGGGCCTGTGCCCGGGAATCGCTGAAACCCAGACGATAGATTACGTTGTCAAGCCGCCTTTCCAGCAGGACCAGCAGGTTTTCTCCGGTAATACCCGGCTGTCTGCCAGCCTGGGCGAAGAACCGCCGGAACTGCCTTTCCAGGATGCCATAGCTATAACGTACCTTTTGCTTTTCCCGGAGCTGTATCCCGCGGTCGGAGAGACGCCGCCGCCGCCGACCCAACTGTGGCCCTGGTGGTTTGGGGCGCTTGTCCAGTATACACTTGGTGATGCACTTGTTACCCTTGAGCATCAATTTATCGCCGCTACGGCGGCATAACCGGCAGACTGCTGCTGTGTACCTAGCCATATCTCTAGACACGCCTCCTTTTAGGCGGACGGCAACCATTATGCGGGATGGGCGTCACATCGCGGATACTAGTAATATAGAGCCCCGAGCTCTGCAGGGAACGGATGGCGGCTTCGCGGCCGCTACCAGGTCCCTTGATATAGACCTCTACCTGTCTCAAGCCATGCTCCATAGCTTTCTGGGCGGCATTTTTAGCCGCCAGTTGCGCCGCATAGGGCGTGCTCTTGCGTGAACCCTTAAAGCCAACCGAACCCGAGCTCGCCCAGGCGATAACATTTCCCTCCGGGTCGGTCAGGGTCACTATGGTATTGTTGAAGGTAGCCTGTATATAGGCTCTCCCGCTAACAATGGACTTACGTTCCCGTTTCCTCGTCTTTGTCTTTTTCTTCTGTGGCATCTATCTCTCCCTTTTTACTTCTTAGACATACCGCGTCTCTGGCCCCTGCCGGCAACTGTCTTACGATCACCACGTTTGGTGCGGGCATTGGTCCGCGTTCGCTGTCCCTTAACCGGCAGATTGCGGCGGTGCCGTAAGCCCCGGTAACTGCCAATATCAAGTAGGCGCTTGATATTAAGGTTAACCTCTTTTCGGAGTTCGCCCTCGACCCGGTACTCGTGGGCAATAAGCTCGCGGAGACGGTTAACCTCGTCTTCAGTCAGTTTATCGACCCTGGTATCGGGGTTTATACCAGCCTGTGCCAGTATCTTGTGGCTCAGGGTGGAACCAATACCATAGATATACTGTAGCGATACCCAGACCTGCTTTGTCTTGGGTATATCTACTCCGGCGATACGTGCCATCTACTCCTCCTTAAAGACATAAAGCTAGCCCTGCCGCTGTTTGTGCTTGGGGTTGGGACAGATATTTCTCACCACCCCATGACGCTTCACTATCTTGCATTTTTCGCACCTGGTTTTAACCGATGCCCTAACTTTCATTATATCCTCTTATGTATCCTCTTAAAATGCCCCTGCCTATCACGGGCTGTTATTTCAGCCGGTAGGTAATCCGGCCGCGGCTCAGGTCATAAGGAGACAGCTCGACCAGTACCTTATCGCCAAGTAAAACCCTGATGTAATGCACCCTTATTTTACCAGAAATACGAGCCAATACTCTATGCCCGTTAGGTAGCTCGACACGAAAGGTAGCGTTGGGTAGTGCCTCAACTACCGTTCCCTCGACCTCTATAGCTTCCTTCTTGCCCATAAATCACCCTATTCAGACAACGGTGAGCACCTCGGGCTCACTGTCAGTAATGGCTATAGTGTGCTCAAAGTGTGCCGAAAGACTGCCATCGTCGGTGAGCACCACCCAGTTGTCGCTGCCGACCCGGGTGCGCCAGCTGCCGGCGCTGACCATAGGCTCCAAGGCTAGGGTCATACCCTTTTTAAGCTCTGGCCCTGTCCCCGCCCAGCCGAAGTTGGGGATCTGGGGTTCCTCGTGTAGTTCACGACCGATGCCGTGGCCGGTATACTCCCGCACCACCGAGTAGCCTCTCGACTCAACATAATTTTGGATAGCGGCTGATACATCCCCTAACCTTGCCCCATCGTGGGCGGCGCTAATACCAGCCCTGAGGGCGGCTTCGGTTGTTTCCATAAGCTGTCTTGCCTGGGAGATGGTCTTGCCCACCCCGACCGTTATGGCGGCATCACCCTGGAAACCATCAAAGGTTGCCCCCAGGTCGAGGGAGACGATATCACCCTCTTTTATAACCCGCTTCCCGGGAATGCCGTGCACTATCTCATCGTTTATTGAGACACAGAGACTGGCCGGAAAACAGCGGTAGCCCTTAAAAGAGGCTTTAGCCCCCAGTTTTTCCAGCTCCCTGGCAGCAATAACATCCAGTTCCTTGGTTTTTATACCCGGTCTTAGTTGCGACCTGAGCACCTCCAGCACCCTGGCTGCAATCCTGCTTGCCTGCCTCATAGCGGCAATCTCACGTTCCGATTTAATAATTATACTCATCCAGTTATATATTCCCTCTCCCGCAGGACGCCGGTTATCCTGCGGGCAACTTTATCAACACTCCCCTCGCCATCTACCTCCAGTAGCTTGCCACTCTTCTTGTAGTACTCGATGAGAGGGGCCGTTTCGTCAAAGTATACCTTGAGCCGTTCCTTAACCGTTTTGATACTATCATCGGGCCGCTGGTAGAGCTCACCGCCGCACTTCTGGCATTTGCCTTTGGTATAGGCGGTTTCTTTGCCGTAGGGAGTTTGGCATTGGCGACATACTAGACGCCCGCCCAACCGCTTTATGAGCTCCTTCTCAGAGACCTTGATATGAACCACCCAATCTAAATTTTTATTCTGCCGCTTGAGAGCCTTGTCCAGCACCTCAGCCTGCTTCAGGTTTCTGGGGAAGCCATCAAAGACGACCCCGTCCCGGCAGTCTGGAGACGACATCCTCTCCAGGACCACCTGTGCCGTTATCTCGTCGGGGACCAGAACCCCTTTCTCCAGATAATCTTTAACCTTAAGCCCCAGCTCATCCCCTCGCTCTACGGCCTGCCGGAACAGGTCGCCGGAGGCAATAGCTTTCAGTTTGAGCTCCCGGGCTACGTTTGCCGCCTGGGTGCCCTTACCTGCCCCCGGAGCCCCTAAAAAAACGATAAACACTTTTCACCCCGGTTTACAGTTGCCATCTTTATTTAAGAAAGCCCTCGTAGCGACGCATCGCTAGTTGTGCTTCCATCTGCTTCATAGTATCCAGAACAACACCAACGACGATAAGCATACCGAAGCTGGACATCTGGATTGTCTGGACATCGCTTACCTCACGTACGACAAAGGGCAGTATCGCCACAGAAGCCAGGAAAAGCGCCCCGGCCGCGGTTATACGGGTAATTACGCCGTTCAGGTAGCTGGATGTCTGTTTCCCCGGTCTGATGCCGGGGATGAATCCGCCCTGCCGCTGGAGAACACCGGGCAGGTCCTGCTGCTGGAAGATAACCATGGTATAGAAGAAGGCAAAACCGACTACCAGCAGGAAATAGAAGCCCCAGTAGAATAGGCCTAAAGGGAAATCAGCATTGGGGCTGAATATATTCATAATATGATTGGCCAGGTTGGGGTCGACAGAGGTGGGATTGGCAAAGTAGCTGGCGATAATACCGGGGAACATTACAAATGCCATACCAAAGATGAGGGGTATCATGCCGGCGGTGTTGACCCGGAGAGGTATATAGGTTGAACCCGACTGCCTGTACATCCGGCCGCCGCGAAAGGTGCTCTTGGCGTATTGCACCGGGATGCGGCGGTGCGCTTCGGTAAAGATGACAATAAGCAGAGTCGTTGCCAGGGCGATGAGAATAAGGACAACCAGACCCAATGTTTGCCCCTGCTCGCCGGCTAAAAATCCCTGCCCGACCATCTCCGGCAGACTGGCCACGATGCCGGCAAAGATGATAATGGATATGCCGTTGCCTATGCCGTACTGGGTAATCTGTTCCCCCAGCCAGACCAGAAACATAGTGCCGGCTATTATGGCTAGAACTATAGCCACTGTTGGCAGCGTCTCAGTGCTGGCGATAGCCCCGGCGCGTTGTAATAAAACCAGCTGACCGTAACCACCCAGACCGGCCATGGGTACCGTTAGCCAGTGGGTAATCATATTAATCTTATTCCGCCCGGCCTCCCCCTCTTTAGATAAAGCTTGTAGCTTGGGAATGACGGGCGTCATTAGATTCATAACTATGCTCGCTGTGATATAGGGGTAGACCCCCATTGCCGCCACGCTGAAATTCCTCAGAGCACCACCGGAGAACAAGTCAAGCATGGGTAACAGGGCGTTGCTCTCAAACATCGCCCGCATGGCGTCGGCGTCTACTCCGGGAAGAGGCACGTGCGCCACCAGGCGAAATACCACCAGAATGCCGAAGGTGATGAGAATGCGTCGCCTCAGGTCGGGCAGACTGAAGGCGTCAATCATCGCCTGGAGCAGTTTTGGCCTAGACTGCTTTGGGCTCATAGCCGACCTCCTCAACCTTCCCCCCGGCGGCCTCTATCTTGGCCTTTGCCGCCGCTGAAAACCTGTTTGCTTTGACGGTGAGGGGGCGGTCTATGCTCCCCTCAGCCAGAACCTTGGTTGGCTTTCGCAGTGACTTGACCACTCCGGCGGCGACCAGTGCTTCGGTTGTTACCTCGCTGCCGGCTTCGAATACGTTGAGACTGCCCAGGTTAACGATGCTGTACTCCGTCTTGAAGATATTGACGAAGCCGCGCTTACGGGGCAGGCGCTTGATTAAGGGCAGTTGCCCTCCCTCGAAGCCAGGCCTCATCTTGAAGCCGGAACGGGACTTCTGCCCCTTACAGCCCCTGCCGGAGTAGGTGCCGTGGCCACTGCCGTCGCCACGCCCCACCCGTTTCCTGTCCTTCCGGGAACCCGGGGCTGGCGCCAGTCCATCCTGTCTCACTAGTTTACTGCCTCCACTTTAACCAGATGCCTTACCTTAATAACCATGCCCCGAAGCGATGCCGAATCTTCGTGGATGACACTCTGATTCAGCCGCCCGAGACCGAGGGCCTTCAGCGTCTTCTTTTGATCTTCGGCATAGCCAATGCCGCTTTTAACCATAGTAATACGGAGCTTAGCCACCTGTTACCGCCTCCGCCCCCGACTCCGGCTCTTTTAATTTTCCTTTACGCTTGGCTATCTCTAGCTTCGGGTCCTTGAACTGGCTCAGGGCGAGCATCGTTGCCTTGGCGGTATTAATCCGATTGGAACTGCCCAGTGATTTGGTCAGGATGTCCTTGATACCGGCGGCTTCGACCACAGCCCGGACACTGCCACCGGCGATAATACCGGTGCCCATCGACGCCGGCTTCAGCAGCACCTTGGTCGCCCCGAACTTGATAAGCATTTCATAGGGTATGGTGTTGCCGCTCAATTGTACTTTAACCAAATTCTTCCTGGCAACTACCCCCGCCTTGTTAATGGCTTCGGGTACCTCGTTGGACTTGCCCATACCGATGCCGACATGACCGTTGCCGTCGCCGGTTACCACCAGGGCGCTGAAGCTGAGCCGCCTGCCCCCCTTGACCACCTTGGAGACGCGGTTGAGATAGATCAGCTTATCGGTCAAAGCCAGCTCTGTCGGGTCTATCTTGCTCTTTGCTATATTCTTAGCCTTCTTAGACACCTTAGACCATCCCTCCTAAAACTTCAGCCCACCCTGTCGGGCTGCTTCTGCCAGGGACTTAACCCGGCCGTGATATTTGTAGCCGCCACGGTCGAAGACTACCTGGGTTATACCCATTTCCAGGACGCGCTTGGCGACCAGAGTGCCGACCAGCCCGGCATGCGCCGATTTATTCTTACCGTTCATCTCTCCCTTTATCTCCAGGGAAACGGTTGAGGCAGAGACCAGGGTATGCCCCCTGTCGTCATCGATAACCTGAGCGTAGATATGATTCAGGCTGCGGAAGACAGATAGACGAGGCCTTGATTCTTTACCCTTAACCTTAGCCCTTACCCGGGCATGCCGGTTACAGCGCGCCGCTTTTGGTTTATACTTAGCCATTAAACACTGCCCCCTATAGCCCTACCTGCCTTGCCCGCCTTGAGGCGAACCACCTCTCCGGCATATCTAATGCCCTTACCCTTGTAGGCATCGGGGGGGCGAACCGCTCGGATTTCAGCCGCCATCTGACCGACCGTCTCTTTATCAATGCCGCTAATTTTAATCTTATTAGTTCCCTCTACCGCCAGGGTGATGCCGGGCCGGGGTGATATGTTGACCTGGTGCGAAAACCCGATGCGCAGTATCAGCCCGTCGCCCGACTTTTCCGCCCGGTAGCCGACACCTACTATCTCAAGGGTCTTTTCAAAGCCCTCGGTTACCCCCTCAACCATATTAGCCAGGAGGCTTCGCGTCAGCCCGTGCAGGGAGCGGTGCTGTCTGTTATCACTCGGCCGCGATACATTAAGGGTACTATCATCCAAGGTGATAGCCATCTCGGGGCTGAAATGGCGGCGCAACTCCCCCTTGGGGCCGGTGACGGTAACCTCACCACCCTTGATATTGACCGCCACCCCCGGCGGCACTGCTATTGGCATTCGTCCTATCCTAGACATAGATTATACCCCAATGCCCGTCTACCAGACATAACATAGTAGTTCACCACCAATTCCCTGATGCCAGGCTTTCTGTCCGGTCATCACTCCCTTGGAGGTGGAGATGATAGAAATGCCTAGACCGCCGTAGACACGGGGAATCTCCTTACCCTGAACGTATATCCTCAGACCCGGCTTGCTAATCCGCTTCAGTCCGGAGACAAACGGCTGGTTTTTCTCATCGTATTTCAATACCATCTTAATCTGTCGCCAGGAACGGTCGCTTATAACCTCGTAATCGGTAATAAAGCCCTCCTGCTTGAGGATTTTGGCGATATACAGCTTCATTCTTGAGGAAGGTATAAGCACTGAGTCATGCCGCGCCATAATGGCGTTGCGTATTCGAGTCAACATATCTGCTATTGGGTCTGTTATGGCCATCCCCTATACTCCTTGGTCTATTTAATTAATCCGGATTACCAGCTGGATTTTCTTACGCCCGGAATCTGCCCGGCAAGAGCCAGCTGCCGGAAACAGATGCGGCACAGGCCAAACAGGCGTATGAAAGCGCGCGGTCGGCCGCACAGGAGACAGCGGTTGTGTTGCTGTACTCTATACTTTGCCGAGCGCTCCGATTTTATAATCTTCGACTTCTTAGCCACTTCTACCTCAATCCTTGCTGAAAGGCATACCTAATAGCTCTAGCAGGTGTCTGCCTTCCTCGTTTGTTTTGGCTGTTGTAACAATCGCTATCTCAATACCCCGCAGCTTGTCTATATCATCATAGTTTATCTCGGGGAAGACGGACTGCTCCTTAAGCCCCAGGGTATAGTTGCCATAGCCGTCGAAGGAGTCCGGCGAGACCCCCTGGAACTCCCGAATCCGGGGCAGGACGATGTTCATCAGCTTATCGAGAAAGTGGTACATCCGCTCTCCGCGGAGGGTTACCTTCAAGCCGATGGGCATCCCGGTTCTCAGTTTGAAGGCGGCGATTGACCTCCGGGCGCGGGTAATCACCGGGTGCTGTCCGGAAATGGTCACCATGTCACGCTCAGCCGTTTCCAGGGCTTTGGCGTTTTGAATCGCCTCGCCAGCACCGATATTGAGCACCGCCTTTTCCAGACGGGGCACCTGCATTATATTCTTATAGCCATAGTGCTCCATCAGGCTGGAGACGACCTCATTCTTGTATTTTTCCTTGAGCCCCGGCATTTAATCAATCACCTCTTTACAGGATTTGCAGTAGCGGACCCTCTTGCCGTCCTCGAGAAAGCGAAAACCGATCCGCACCGGGTGGTGGCACTTGTCGCACAGGAACATCACGTCCGATATGTGAATCGGCGACTCGTGGTCTATGATGCCAGCCTGCCTGACCTGGCCGGTTGCTCGGACATGTTTCTTGATAAAGTTGATGCCTTCAATAATCAGCTTTTCATCTTTAGGATAGGCGAAACGAACCTTACCCTTCTTGCCCCTGTCCTTACCGGCAATCACCAATACAGTATCGTTCTTTCTGATATTCATTGTCATTAAAGCCGCCTTAAAAAGATTAACCGGCTCTTACTTTTTCCCCCTCAATCGGTTGTACTTCTCCTCGCCGAGGCATTCCCTGGCGGCATGGCACCAGTCAATGCAGGAAGGAATAGCCTCCCTGAAGACCACAACGCCGCATTGGGTGCACTTAGCCTTCAGTTCGTCACTCCATATCTCCACTTCCTCCCCGCACTCGGGACATTTTTTCAGGGTGGGGACGGGAGTTCTGATATTTCCGCTTCCCGGGCATTTATCCAGCACTTCGTTTACCACCTTATAAGACCTCTGGCGCCAGCGAGATAATCTTGGTGTAGTTCTTCTCTCTCAGCTCGCGGGCTACCGGTCCGAAGATTCTGGTTCCCTTCGGGTTGTTCTTGTCGGTAAGTATCACGGCGGCATTTTCATCAAATTTGATGTAGGAGCCATCAGGGCGCCGGTAGGGGCGGGCACAGCGCACGATAACCGCTCGCACTACCTCCCCCTTCTTGACTGTCGCCTCCGGAATCGACTTTTTCACCGAAGCCACGATGACATCGCCAATCCGGGCATATCTTCGCCTGGTGCCACCAAGTACATTGATGCACATAATCTGTCTGGCACCGGTATTATCTGCTACTTTAAGTCTGGTATGGGTCTGAATCATACGGGTCTATCCTTTTAGGTTATTTCCTGAGGTTTTACCTCTGCCATTTCTTCTCTGATTATTATCTCAGCCACTCGCCATCGCTTCTGACGGGAGAGCGGCCTGGTCTCGACAATCCTTACCTTGTCACCCGGCTTACACTGGTTATCTTCGTCGTGAGCTTTGTACTTGACCACCCTCTTGAAGGTCTTCCGATAAAGTGGGTGACGCTTCAAGGTTTCCACGGCGACAACCGCGGTCTTGTCCATCTTGGTGCTGACCACGTTGCCAATCCTGGTTTTGCGTTTCGTCTCCATAACTCTAAAACCTACCTTATTCCCAGCTCCCTTTCCCTTATTATCGTCTTGAGCAGGGCAATCTTTCTCTTAGCTCTCGGAAGCTCACGGTGGTTTTTCAACTGCTTGGTAGCGGTACTGAGCCGGAGGTCGAAATACTCCTTGTGCGCCGCCTCCAGTTGCTTCTTCAGCTCATCGTCTCCGAGAGCCCGGACTTCCTTAACTTTCAACCTGCGTTAGCTCCTTCTTTGCTGAATCACTGCCGGCTTCACTGCCCTCTCTGACTACGAACCTGGTGCCGATAGGCAGTTTGTGTGACGCCAGACGCATCGCTTCCTTGGCCAGGTCGTGGTCGACGCCGCCCAGCTCAAAAAGAATCCGCCCCCGCTTGACCACGGCTACCCAGTGGTCGGGAGCCCCCTTGCCGCTGCCCATTCGGGTCTCGGCAGCTTTCTTGGTCACCGGCTTGTCGGGGAAGATGCGTATCCATACCTTGCCGCCGCGGCGAACGTGGTGAACGATAGCCCGCCGTGCCGCCTCAATCTGTCGGCTGGTAATCCAGGCTGAATCCAGTGCCTGCAGTCCGAACTCACCAAAGACAACAGTAGCCCCCACCTGGGCTTTACCCCGGCGGTGCCCTTTATGACTCTTGCGATACTTAACCCGTTTCGGTTGTAACATCCGTCTCCTCGGTCTCTATGTCTGCTGCCGGCTTTGCTTTTGTTGTCTTCGTTGCCTTCTTGGCCTTAGTATCCTTTTCCTTTGGCTCTTTAGTGGCTTTAGTCTTCGCCTTTGTCTCCTTAACCGCCGCCGGCTTCGCCTTCGCCTTTCGCTTGGCCGGTGGTTTTTCAGCCTTCTCTGGCTTTGCGGCAGGCTCCTCCGCTTTTGCCCCAGCCTCTTCAGCCACCGCCGGTTTCGCCTTAGTGGCTCTCTTTGCTTTTGGTTTAGCCGGCTCGGCTTCCACCTCGGCAACCGCCGGTTTCGCCTTAGTGGCTCTCTTTGCTTTTGGTTTAGCCGGCTTGGCTTCCGCTTCGGCAACTGCCGGCTCCGCCTTTTTCTTTGCCCTCGGTTTTACCGGCTTGGCCTCTGGCTCGGCTTCCTCTTTTACTTCTTTTACTTCGGCTTTTATCTTCTCTTCTGCCGTTATTGCCTCTTCAGCTACCGGTGGCGCCGGTATTTCTTTTGGCTCGACTGCCGCCGGTTCCGCCTCAGTAGCTATGACGGCTTCTGGTTCGGCTGTTATCTCCTCGGCTATTACCTCCTTAAGCTCCGGCAGAATATCTCCCCGGTATATCCACACCTTGACCCCGATGCGGCCCAGGGTGGTACATGCCTCGGTGAAGCCATAGTCGATATCAGCCCGCAGCGTGTGTAGCGGTACCCGCCCCCGGTGCATCGTCTGGCGGCGGGCTATCTCGACACCACCCAGCCTGCCGGAACAGCTTATCTTCATTCCCTGGGCCCCAGCCTGCATGGTGCGGAAAAGCGCCTGTTTCATAGCTCTGCGATAGGCAAGACGACGCTCAATCTGCTCGGCTACCATCCGGGCTACCAGAAAAGCGTCCAGCTCGGGCTGTCGAATCTCCTGTATATTAAGCTGAACCCTCTTTTTGATAAGGCTCTCAAGGTAGTTCTTGACTTCGTCAACTCGCTGTCCGCCCCGCCCGATAACGATGCCGGGCCGGGCGGTGTAGATAGATACCGATACCTTATGTGCCTGACGCTCAATCTCGACCAGAGAGACACCGGCATCGACATATTTATCGCTGATGGCGTTCCTTATCTTTATGTCCTCGTGGAGGAACTCCGAGTAGTGCTTGTCGGCATACCACTTTGCCTGCCAGTCGCGTATGATGCCAATCCTGAACCCAAACGGGTGAACCTTACGTCCCATTAGACCTCCTGCGCCTCGGCAACGATGACTGTAATATGGCTGGAGCGCTTAAGGATACGATGCGCCCGCCCCCGGGACACGGCACGGAATCTCTTCATCGGTCTTGCCTCATCGGCGTAGATATTAACCACCTTCAAATCTGCGGGCTCCATCTGGAAATTGTTCTCGGCGTTAGCCGCCGCCGATTTCACCACCTTGGCTACCACACGGGCTAGCGGCGATGGAGTAAAGCGGAGTATTGTCAGGGCTTCTTCGACCTTCTTGCCCCGCACCATATCCACCAGCAGACGTATCTTCCGCGGTGATACGCCGGTATCCTTGGCTACTGCTCTAACTTCCATTATAACCCTTCTTGAAACAGACCTCTAATACCTATCTCTTCTTGACCTGGGCAGTCTTTTCTCCCCTGGAGGTGTGCCCCCTGAAGGTTCTGGTGGGAGCGAACTCGCCCAGCTTGTGCCCGACCATGTTCTCGGTGATGAAAATGGGCACATGCCGGCGGCCATCGTGCACGCCGATATTGAGTCCCACCATCTGGGGCAGGATGGTAGACGCTCGCGCCCAGGTCTTGATGACCACCTTTTGCTGAGAGCGGTTGGCCGCATCAACCTTCTTCAACAGCTTGGCACTAACGGCTGGTCCCTTTTTAACTGACCTTGACATTTTACCTACTTACCTCGACGTTTGACAATCATTTTATCCGAAGCCTTTGGCTTCTTCCGGGTTTTATAACCCAGTGCCGGCTTACCCCAGGGCGTTTTGGGCCCCGGCATGCCTATCGGCGACCGGCCTTCACCACCGCCGTGGGGGTGGTCGCGCGGGGTCATTGCCGAACCCCTTACCGTGGGCCGCCAGCCCATCCATCGCTTACGGCCGGCCTTGCCCAGCTTGATATTCTGGTGGTCGACATTGCCCACCTGCCCGATGGTAGCCGTGCAATCACTGCGAAAACGCCTCATCTCACCGGATGGCAGTCGCACCAGGGCATAATCGCCCTCCTTAGCCATTAGCTGGGCGGCAGCTCCGGCACTGCGTACCAATTGACCGCCTTTACCACTCACCATCTCGATGTTATGAATCATGGTTCCGCCCGGCATCGATTTCAAGGGCAGGGTATTGCCCGGTTTTAGTTCGGCACCCTCACCTGATTTTATAGTATCGTCGACGCCCAGCCCCAGAGGAGCCAGGATATAGCGCTTGTCGCCATCGGCGTAGAAGATAAGAGCCAGATACGCCGAGCGGTTGGGGTCGTATTCAATGGCGGCAACCCTGCCGGGGACACCGATTTTATCCCGCCTGAAGTCGATGATGCGCAGCCGCCGCTTGGCGCCGCTACCACGGTGACGAACGGTTATTCTGCCCTTATTGTTCCGCCCGGCGTTGCTTTTACGGGGCAGGAGCAGTGACTTTTCCGGCTTCTTCTTGGTTATCTCCTCAAAGGTAGAGCCGGTCATACCCCGCCTGCCGGGGGAAGTGGGGCGATATGTCTTCAGCGCCATTGCTATTTGGTCTCCTTATTTATTGCCACTATCATTTTCATAAACCCTAAAACTATTATAATTTATACAACCTCTTCCCATTAAGCCCCATCTTTATTAAGATACTAAACTCCCTCGAATAGCTCTATTTTATCTCCCGGTTTAAGGGTGACTATCGCCTTTTTCCAGGATGGGTTTTGTACCTCACGTCCCCTCATTCGTTTCTTCTTTCCCGGGACTGTCATAACATTGACTGCGGTCACGTTTACCTTAAACACCGTCTCGACCGCCTGCTTTACCTGCAGTTTGTTAGCCTTGCCGGCTACTTCAAAGACGTATTTACCCTGAGCCTGGAGAGATGTATTCTTCTCCGTTATCAACGGGCGGCGCAGGACTTCATAGAGATGCATTGCTTGCCTCCTGGGGTAATCCCTCTCCCCATAGCTGTTCTACCTGGCGTACCGCCGCCTCGGTCATCAACAGATTCTTGTGCGAGGTAATATCGACTACATTGAGCAGTCGGGCGGGGATTGTCTTGACCCGGGGCAGATTGCGGGCTGATTTCACCAGGTTCGCCTCCGGGTTGCTTGTGGCAATCAGTGCGGAGCCTTCTATCACCAGCGCTGATAGAACCTTTGCCATCTCTTTGGTCCTGGGTTCGTCGAACTTTAAATCATCCAGCACCATCAGCTCCTTGTCGCCAGCCTTGGCTGAAAGGACGCACCTGAGAGCCAGCCGTCGCATCCCCTTGGGCATTGCCTGGCGGTAACTCCTCGGTTTGGGCCCGAAGGCGACGCCGCCACCACGGCGCAGTGGCGACCTTATGCTGCCAGCCCGGGCACGCCCGGTGCCTTTCTGGCGGTACATCTTCTGCTTACTGCCGGCGACTTCGCTGCGGGTCTTGGTGCTGGCAGTTCCCTGGCGTGCGTTCGCCAGCTGTCTTACCAGCGCCTGGTAGACTACCGCCTCATTGGCTGGCACGGCGAAGACGCTATCGGCAATGTCGATATGTTTCACCACTTCACCGCTCATACTATAAACTGGAACCTGCATCTGTTACTTCCCCGATTTACCTATAAGTAATAATCCGTTTTTAGCGCCGGGTACAGCTCCCTTGACCAGCAACAGGTTGCGCTCGGGGTCGGTCTTGAGCACCTCAAGTTTTCGTACTGTGACCCGTTCGTCCCCCATGTGTCCGGACATACGTGTTCCTTTAAACACCCGGCCGGGTGAGGAGCCGGCCCCGATAGAGCCCGGAGCCCGGTGCCGGTCGGACTGGCCGTGTGTTTTCGGCCCACCGGCAAAGCCGTAGCGCTTGACGGTTCCGGCAAAGCCCTTCCCCTTGGACACGCCGGTAACATCAACCAGGTCGCCAGCCTGAAACAGGCTGACATCGACGCTATCTCCCACCTTGATACCCTCGGTATCATCCAGCCTGAACTCTCTTAGATATTTGAAGTCTCCCAGCTCTTTGAGGTGTCCCCGCTGGGGAGACTTGAGCTTTTTCGCCCTGCCGAAGCCAAGCTGGGCGGCGTTATAGCCCTCCTTGGCTTCTGTCTTAACCTGTATCACAACGCACGGGCCGGCCTCGACGACGGTTACCGCCTCGGCTTTGCCGTTGTCCCTGAATATCTGGGTCATGCCCAGCTTGCGTCCTATAATCTCCTGAATCATACCGGTATAACCTATGTACCTATAGTCTTTATGTCTATGCCAACCCCGGCTGGTAGGTTGAGTTTGGTCAGAGCGTCTATCGTCTTCGAGGTCGTCTCTACAATATCAATAAAGCGCTTATGTGTCCTGATTTCAAACTGCTCCTGCGAGTCCTTGTCGATAAAAGGTGAGCGGATGACACTGAACCTCTTGATGCGGGTTGGCAGTGGCACCGGGCCGATAGTAATAGCCCCCGTTCTCTCCAGCGCCTCGACAATCTGCTGAGCCGCCTGGTCGAGTATCTTATGGTCAAAACCCTTTAGTTTGATGCGAATCTTCTGCTTTGGCATATATAAATCACCCTAATCCTGGATAATTACCCCCTGCTGGCAGCCCTTTCTTCGGTATGGTCGGTCAGCTCGGCTGGCACCTTCTGGTAGCGGAAGAACTCCATAGAATATGTCGCCCGGCCTTGAGTTAATGACCTGAGGCTGGTGGCATAGCCAAAGGTCTTAGCCAATGGCACCAGACAGCGAATGGTCATAGTATCGCCACAGGTCTCGATAGCCTCAATATGACCTCTTCTCGAACTGAGGTCGCCTATTATATCACCGAGGAACTGCCCCGGGGTAATCACCTCCAGCCTCATCACTGGCTCAAGGATTACCGGGTGGGCTCTAGCAACCCCGTTCTTGAACGCCATCGAGCCAGCCATCTTAAAAGCCATCTCCGAAGAGTCGACATCATGATAACTACCATCATATAGCGTTACTCTGGTATCGACTACCGGGTAGCCGGCGGGACCTCCGGTTTCCATTGCCTCCTTGATACCGGCTCCAGCAGCTAAGATAAACGGTTTGGAAAGCACACCGCCCTTGATCTGGTCGACAAACTGAAACCCGCCGCCACGCTCCAGAGGCTCGATCCTGATGCGGACGTGCCCGTACTGGCCGCGGCCTCCGGTCTGGCGGACGAACCTCCCCTCGGCTTTGACCGGGCAGGTTATAGTTTCCTTATAGGCGACTCTTGGTTTGCCTATCTTGGCCGCCGCCTTGTACTCGCTGAGTAGACGGTTGACGATAACCTCTAGGTGGAGCTCGCCCATACCGGATATAACCGTTTGCCCCGTCTCCTCGTTGTAACCCACCTTAAAGGTCGGGTCTTCTTCAGTCAGCCTTTGTAAGGCTTCCCCCAGCCGGTCGCGGTCAGCCCGGGTCTTGGGCTCTATGGCGACGGAGAGCACCGGTTCCGGGAAACGAATCGATTCCAGCATCACCGGCTGACTGGCATGGCACAGAGTATCACCGGTAAAGGTGTTTTTAAGGCTCAGCGTGGCTATGATAGACCCGGTATCAGCCACGCCCACCTCTTCATAACGGTTGGCATGCATCAATTGCAGTCGCCCGATGCGTTCCTTCCTGCCCCGGGTCGAGTTGAATATCTGGTCACCAGCCCTGACTCTGCCCGAGTATACCCTGAGATAGACCAGACGACCGACAAAGGGGTCGCCGACCACCTTGAAAGCCAGGGCGGTGAAGGGAGCTTCATCGCTGGCGGGACGTGTTACTTCTGTTCCTTTTCTGGTATCGATAGCCCTCACCGGCGGTATATCCGCTGGAGACGGCAGATAATCGATAACAGCATCAAGCAGCAACTTGATGCCCTTGTTTTTCAGTGCGCTACCACAAAGAACGGGAATCCCTTTGTTAGATAGTGTTACCCGCCTCAGGGCAGCCTTCAGGTCGAATGCCGGGACGCTCTTGTTTTCCAGATAGGCTGTCAGAATATTATCGTCTTCCTCCGCCAGCCTTTCAATAAGCGTTCGGCGATATTCACTACATTTTATCTTCTCCGATTCGGGGATGGCTACCTCCACCGGCTCAGAATCAGGATCGCTGTCAAGACGCCATGCCTTACCCTCGATGAGGTCAATAATACCCTCAAAGGAGTCCTCTTTTCCTAGCGGCAGTTGCACTGCCAGCGCTTTTGCGTGCAGGCGCTCCTCAATCATAGCCAGACAGCGCTCGAAGTTGGCGCCCACCCGGTCCATCTTGTTGATAAAGCAAATCCGGGGCACGCCGTATCTATCAGCCTGCCTCCATACCGTCTCCGACTGGGCTTCGACCCCGGCTACAGCATCGAAAACGACCACCCCGCCGTCCAGCACCCTGAGACTGCGCTCGACCTCGGCGGTGAAGTCGACATGGCCCGGCGTATCGATGATATTGATGCGGTGGTTCTTCCAGTGGCAGGTGGTAGCCGCCGAGGTGATGGTAATCCCCCGCTGTCTTTCCTGTTCCATCCAGTCCATTACCGTGGTACCCTCATCCACCTGGCCGATTTTATAGGTACGACCGGTATGGTAGAGTACTCTCTCGGTAATAGTGGTCTTACCGGCGTCAATATGGGCAATAATGCCAATATTGCGTATGCGCTCTAATGGAAAACTCCTGGGCATGACCATAGCCTCTCGTTTCAACCCTGCCGTTAGCGGCTTTTTTTCTATTATTCTGGTATTTATAGTCTGTAACCTCTCACCATCTATAGTGGGCAAAAGCCCGGTTAGCCTCGGCCATCTTATGAGTATCCTCACGCTTCTTGACCGCCGCTCCCTGTCCCTTTGAAGCATCGATAAGCTCCGATGCCAGTTTTTCCGCCATAGACTTACCGGTTCTGGCTCGGGCTGATTTGAGCAGCCACCGTATAGCCAGGGCTATGTTGCGGCCCGGCCTGACCTCCACCGGCACCTGATAGGTAGCGCCGCCAACGCGACGCGGCTTTACCTCAAGTAAGGGGGTGGCATTGCGCACCGCCGCCTCCAGAATACTGACCGGCTCTCTACCCTCGCTCTTCTCTATAATCTCCAGAGACTGGTAAACAATCTGCTCGGCGGTAGTCTTCTTACCGTTAAGCATTACTTTATTAACCAGCCTGGATACGGTTAGATTATTGTACTTGGCGTCAGGTATGACCTCTCTTTTCTTGACCGCTGCCCGCCTTGGCATCTCTCCCCCTATACTTCGTCAGTCTCAGCCGTCTTTTTAGCCCGCTTACTGCCGTATTTACTGCGGCCCTGACGGCGATTGGCGACACCGCTGGTATCCAGCGTTCCCCTTACAATATGATAGCGGACGCCAGGCAAATCTGGCACCCGCCCACCACGAATCAGCACCACGGAGTGCTCCTGAAGCTCATGTCCTTCTCCGGGGATATAAGCTGTCACCTCCATGCTATTGGACAACCGCACCCTGGCTATCTTGCGCAGTGCCGAATTAGGCTTCTTGGGTGTGGCCGTCTTGACCTGTATGCAGACCCCCCGCTTTTGCGGCGAGCCAGCCCCGCGTACCACCTTGTTCTTCAAGGCGTTGTAGGTAAATCTGAGCGCCGGCGTCTTGGTCTTCTTGGCGACCTTCTTGCGCCCTTTACGAACCAGTTGATTAACAGTGGGCAATTTCTCCCCCTTCTCCGGACAATTTCGAAGGATGAGCCTTAGCTCATCCTTCACAAGCCAAATGAATCGACTGGAACTTTAGCCCAATCAATAACCATAGCTGAAGTGGCTATCAACAGCCGCTAAGTCTAGCACAAACAAAATATAGATGTCAACAGCTATGATAGCCGATGATATTGCCGCTTGACAAGCGCCCCATCCCGTGCTATATTTCTATAAAAGAAAGCTGTGATTTAAAGATGTTAGTTACTGCCAGCCCCCGTGGAATGAATTATTACGCGTATTTTACATTTTTCTGGCGCACCAGTGCGCCCGGGAGGTTTTGATTTGAAATCCTAGAGAAGAAATCATCGTAAATCCTTAAAATCCTCCCGCCGGGAGGATATTTTATTAATAAGGGAAAGCCAGGGGGCAATTTATTAAAATACAGGAATAACGGGGGGAGAAGATGATTATAATGGAGAGAGACGCCACATCGGAGCAAATAAAACATGTTGTCAGCGAGATAAAAAAACACGGATTGAGGGCTGATATTTCCAAGGGGGAATTTAGAACGATTATCGGCCTGGTCGGAGATGAAAGCAGGATATCCTTTGCTCACCTGGCCGCTCTACCAGGAGTCAAGGAAGCCAGGATGGTGGAAACTCCCTATAAATTGATTAGCCGGGAGTACAGCGAATTGTTTGAGGGCAAAGACGAGAGCCGTATCGTTGAGGTGGGCGATGTTAGAATCGGCGGTAACGAGCCGATATTCATCGCTGGACCCTGTGCTATAGAGAGTAAAGCACAGCTATTCCGAATTGCAGAAGAGGTTAAAAGAGCCGGGGCTCATATTTTGAGGGGCGGCATCTTCAAGCCGAGGAGCTCGGTGCACTCCTTCCAGGGGCTGGGTGCCCAGGGTAATGAAGAAGCCAGGGAGGCACTGACCTGGCTGCGTGACGCCGGGCAGAGGTTCGGTATGCCGGTAGTGACCGAGGTGAGAGGGGAGTCACAGGTTGACCTGATAGCCGAGTATGTCGACATTCTGCAGATTGGTGCTAGGAATATGTACCACCAGGATATGCTCAGCCGGGTAGCCAGGAAGGGCAAGCCGGTCCTTTTCAAGAGGCATTTTGGCGCCAGCGTAGAGGAGTTTCTCTCCTTTTCCGAGTATATTGCCGCCGAGGGCAACAAGGATATCATCCTTTGCGAGCGGGGAATAGTCCCCATCGGCAAGGGTAAGAGCTATACCAGATACACCCTTGACCTGGCGGCAGTCCCGGTCGTCCAGAAAGAGACCTATCTGCCGATAATAGTCGACCCCAGCCACGCCGCCGGCCGCCGCGACCTCATCTTCAGCATGAGCTGTGCCGCTATCGCTATCGGTGCCAGCGGCCTGGTGATTGAGGTACACTATAATCCAGCCGAGGCGCTGGTTGACGCACAGCAGATGGTAACCCCCGAGGAACTGGGTAGGATTATCGCCACATGCAAGGGAATCAGCAAGATGGTGGCATCTGATAAGAAAAGGGTTAAAGCGGTATAGATGAGGACAGTAAAGGTAAACCTTGAAAATAGAAGCTATCAGGTTGTCGTCGGCGCCGGCATACTCGGGCAGGCAGGCAGTTGGCTGAAGGAGGTCGGTGCTGTTGATAGGCTGGTGATTATCACCAATCCTGTCGTGCAGGGGCTATACGGCGACGGGCTAAGGGAGAGCCTGTCGGCTGATGGTTTTAGGGTAGATGTCTTGACGGTCGCCGATGGGGAGGAGCAGAAGTCGCTTGATGTCGCCGGCAGGCTCTATAACGAGCTTACTGCTGTCTACGCCGAGCGGGCGACGCCCGTACTGGCTCTGGGTGGTGGTGTTATCGGCGACCTGGCTGGTTTTGTCGCCGCCACCTACCTGCGGGGAGTGCCGCTGGTGCAGATACCGACCACCCTGCTGGCGCAGGTCGACAGCAGTATCGGCGGCAAGGTGGCGGTAAACCACGGACAACTGAAGAACAAAATCGGCGCTTTCTACCAGCCACGGCTGGTGTTATCCGATACGGCGATACTGAGGACACTGCCGGTCGGGGAATTCGCCAACGGCATGGCTGAAGTCATCAAGAGCGCTGTTATCCGGGATGGAGGCTTCTTTGCCTTCATAGAAACAAACATTGATAAAATAAGAGAACTGGACGATACTACGATGGAAGAAGTCGTTTTCCGCTCGGCTGAGATTAAAGCCAGGGTGGTGGAGCAGGACGAAACCGACCTGGGCTTGAGAAACATCTTAAACTTTGGCCATACGGTAGGCCACGCCATTGAGACCGTCTCCGATTTCGGGGTGGAGCATGGCCAGGCGGTTGCCATGGGCATGGTGGCGGCAGCTAGCATCGCCCGGAGGATGGACATTCTTGAAGACGGCGAGCTGGCAAGGCTGAGAAGTGTCATTGAGGGTGCCGGTCTGCCCGTGGATATGCCGCGGCTGGATACCGGAAAGGTTATTCAGGCGATGAAACACGACAAGAAGATAGTCGGCGGCAAAGTAAGATTTGTTTTGCCCCGGGCGATAGGCGATGTCTTTGTCACCGATGAGGTAAGCCTGTCGCTGGTCGAGGAGGTTCTGGGGGGCTAGCATGAAGAAGCCGGTAATCTGTGGCGTCGTTGTCAACAGGGAAATGGCAGCGATAAGAGAGGTTGAGCCGTTGGTGGATATGTTCGAGGTTCGCATAGACCTTATCGGTAGCGGCTGGCAGGGTGTTGCCGGTCAGCTTGAAAAGCCCTGGATAGCCTGCAACCGTATAGTCCGGGAAGGGGGCAACTGGCAGGGTAGCGAAGCTAGGAGGAAAGAGGAACTGCTCAGGGCATGTGAGCTGGGTGCCAGCATGGTTGATATTGAGCTTAGCACCACCAACCTGGAGAGAGTGGTGCCGATTATAAAGAAGAAGGCGAAGTGCCTCATCTCTTTTCACGAGCTGGAGAAGACTCCCCCTCTGGGCAGCCTGAAAAAGATTGTAAAGATGCAGTTAGCCGCCGGTGCCGATATCTGCAAGGTGGTCACCACCGCCCAGAAGTTCGAGGATAACCTGACTTTGCTTGAGCTCGTTGGAGAGTTCCCCGAAACGAATATAATTGCCTTTGCCATGGGGGCTCTGGGATTACCCAGCCGTGTTCTTATCCCGTTGGTCGGCGGTGGCATCGCCTATGCCGCCATTAGAGAGGGTGGTGAGTCGGCACCGGGACAGGTAACGGTAGCCGAATTGCATAAGCTGTATCGGATGATAAGCCGATGATATCAGCCAGGACCAGGGTCTGTGGGCTAATAGGCGACCCGGTCGAGCACAGCGTGTCGCCGGCGATGCACAATGCCGCCTTCAGCCACCTGAGGCTGGATTATATATATCTCCCCTTCAGAGTGGGGGGAAAGCATCTGACAGGGGCTATTGACGGTGCCAGAGCTCTTGGTATCAGGGGACTTAATGTAACCATTCCCCACAAGGTTGCCGTCATTCCTCTTCTGGATGAGCTTGACCCGCTGGCGGAGAAGATAGGCGCCGTCAACACCATAGTCAATGATAATGGCATTTTGAAGGGCTATAACACCGATGCCGGCGGTTTTTTGAAAGCATTGTTACACAGGGGAGTTGAGCCTCAGAATAGAAGGGTGGTGCTGCTGGGTGCTGGTGGCGCTTCACGGGCTATTTCCTTCGCCCTTGCCGAGAACGGGGCTGAGCTTGTTATACTGAACCGGCAACAGGAGATAGACTGGGCGGTCGAGCTGGCTGGCAGTATCTCACGGCTTTCCGGTAAGGAAGTAAAGGCTTTTGAGCTTAACGAGCAGAACCTTAGAGCGGCGCTGGAGCCAGCCGATTTGCTGGTTAATGCTACCAGCGTCGGTATGAGCCCCAATACTGGCCAGACACCGGTTGCCAGAAAGCTGCTAAAGCCAGGTCTGGTTGTTTTCGATGTCGTCTATAATCCAATTAAGACCAGGTTACTAACTGAAGCCGAGGAGGCTGGCGCCAGGACGATAGACGGCATCAATATGCTGGTATGGCAGGGGGCTTTAGCCTTTGAGATGTGGACCGGGCTTAAACCCCCGGTGGAAATAATGAAAGCGGCAGCAGTTAAGGCGTTAAAAGAGCATGAAGACTAATATCGCCCTGATAGGCTTTATGGGGGCGGGTAAGACTGCCGTCGGCAGGTTGCTGGCTAAAAAGCTGGGCAAAAAACTGGTAGAGCTGGACAACCTGATTGAGCTTAAGGCAGGGAAACCTATCCCCGATATCTTTCACGAGGACGGCGAGGCAGCCTTTCGCCAGCTTGAGATTGAGGTTACCAGGGAGGTAGCCAGTAGCAGAAACCAGGTTATCGCCTGTGGCGGTGGTGTAGTCCTTAACCAGATAAACATTGGCCGACTTAAAGAAGAAGGGATAGTAGTCTACCTTGCTGCTTCCCCGGAGGTGATACTGCAGAGGGTATCGGACGATAGCTCGGTAAGGCCTTTGCTTGAGAATAACAATAAAGCCCTGACTATACGGGAGCTTTTGAGATTCAGACAGCCTCTGTACGAGCGGGCGGCAGATATTAGGATAGACACCTCAGAGATGGATGTTGAGACAGTCGCAGAACAAATAATAGCCAGGCTTGAAGAATTATGAAGGCAGTAATCGATAAGAGCGAGATAAGGGGCAAAACATCTGCCCCTCCCTCCAAGAGCTATACTATCCGCGGGCTGATGTGTGCCGCTTTAGCTAGAGGCGACAGCCGCATAATAAATCCCTTGAGCTCGGATGATACCGAAGCCGCCGGTGAAGTGCTGGGACAGGTCGGGGTTGATATAAATAAAGCGGATAACTCGTGGCAGGTCCGGGGCGGCAATTTACACCAGCCGGAGAGAGACCTTTTCTGCCGTGATTCGGCGGCTACCCTGAGGTTTATGACCGCTATCTCGTCGCTTATTCCCGGCAGGTGCCGCCTGACCCCGGGGCCGTCCCTCTCCAGGAGACCGATAAAGCCACTGCTCGAGGCGTTGGCGCAACTGGGAGTGGACTGTTACGACGATGGCGGCTCGGCGGTGGTTTACGGCGGCAAATTGAAGGGCGGCGCGGTGGAAATGCGAGGCGATATCAGCTCGCAGTTTGTCTCCGCCCTGTTGCTAATATCACCACTGGCTGAGGTGGGGGCAACCATTCGTTTGACCACGCCGCCAGAATCGAAACCCTACCTGAGGATGACGCTGGATTGCCTTAAAAGATTTGGTATAGAGGTAAAAGCCACGGAAGATTTAAGGCAGTTTGATATATCCAGGCAAGAATATAAGCCTGTTAGCTATGAGATTGAGGGAGACTGGTCGTCAGCTTCATATTTTTTAGCCCTGGGGGCTGTCTCGGGGCAGGTTGAAGTCATCAGCCTGAACGCGGAGAGTTTGCAGGGCGACAGGATAATGCTAAACTTACTGCAAGAGATGGGGGCCCAAGTTTCGGTGAGCAATAATTCGGTTACAGTCCGGCAGTCAAAGCTAAAGGCCCTCACTGCTGACCTGTCCGACTGCATAGACCTGTTGCCCACTCTTGCAGTTCTGGCGGCGGTCGCCGACGGACGGAGCAGTTTCACCGGCATCAGCCGGGCGCGGCTCAAGGAATCAAACCGGGTTATGGCTCTGAGGGGTGGGCTGGAAAGGATGGGCATACCGGTTACCGAGGAGGAGGATAGAATGACGATAAAAGGGATGAAACCATCTGGCTCGACTATAGACAGCTTTGGTGACCACCGCATAGCCATGGCTTTCAGCGTTTTGGGCTCGGTAGCTGGTAATACGATAATTGAAGGCGCCGAATGCGTTGCCAAGACATACCCCGAGTTCTGGCAGGTATTCGAAAGCCTGGGGGGTAAGGTGAAGCTGGATGTCTAACAGTCTGGGTAAGCTGTTTACCATAACCAGTTTCGGCGAGAGCCATGGCAACCTGGTCGGGGTGATTATAGACGGTTGCCCGGCGGGGCTGGCTATTAACGAGGAAGACATCCAGCGAGAGATGGAAAGGAGAAAGCCGGGAGCCAGCCCGCTGACTACGACAAGGAAGGAAGATGACCGGGTGGAGGTTCTCTCCGGCATCTTCAATGGTCACACCACCGGCGCTCCCATCTGTCTGGCAGTATGGAATAAGGATATTGACTCCAGCGAATACGAAAAGGCAAGGTTTTTACCCCGGCCGGGACAGGCTGACTACACCGCCTATACGAAATACGGAGGCTTTAACGACTACCGGGGCGGTGGTAGGTTCTCCGGCAGAATCACCGCCGGTTTCGTTATGGCCGGTGCCGTTGCCCTTAAACTGCTGGCTATCATCGGGACTGAGGTCTTAGCCCATACCGTTGAGATAGGCGGTATAGTCGCCCAACCCAGAGAATCCGATGAAATAAGGGGAAGCGCTGATAAAAACGCAGTTCACTGTGCCGACCCCGGAGCGGCAAAGAAAATGATAGCGGCTATCGAAGAAGCCAGACGACAGAGAGACAGCCTGGGTGGGGTTATAGAGGGCATCGCCCTCGGACTTCCGGTCGGGCTGGGCGAGCCGGTCTTCGATGCAATTGACGCCGAGCTGGCGAAAGCGCTCTTTGCCATCCCTGCGGTCAAGGGGGTAGAGTTCGGCGCCGGTTTTCAAGCCGCCAGAAAGAAAGGCTCGGAGAACAACGACCCGTTTACTGTAAAAGACGGCAAGATAATAACCACCAGCAACAACGCCGGCGGTATACTCGGCGGCATAAGCAGCGGCATGCCACTGGTGGTCAGGGTAGCTGTAAAGCCGACGGCATCCATAGCCAGAGAACAGCTGACGGTGGATATCAGTAAAATGACCGAGGCTCGTTTAGCAGTCAAAGGAAGGCATGACGCCTGTATCGTGCCCAGAGCCGTGGTCGTGGTAGAATCAATGATGGCGGTAACCCTGTGCGACCTCGCTATGAGGGCCGGGCTGATACCGAGGGTAATAAGATGAAACTTGAAGAGCTGAGAAAGAAGATAGACGATGTCGATACCAGTATCGTAAACCTCATCGCCGAGCGGATAGGGCTTGCCGAGCAGATAGGCAGGGTAAAAAGGGAGCAGGGGCAGCAGATAGAGGACGTTCAGAGGGAAGAGAGGATTCTGGGGCACATCAGAGGACTGGCTAAAGATAAAGGTATAAAACAGGCGGATATAGAGAATATCTACCACCAGATATTCACCGCCGCCAAGAGTATCCAGGGGGGCATCGTTGCCTTTCAGGGGGAGCTGGGGGCCTACAGTGAGGAGGCGGCGGTCAACTTCTTCGGCGCCGGGGTTCAGGTCAAACCCTACGAGAGGCTGGAGGACGTCTTCCGGGCGGTAGAGCAGGACGAAGTGCAGTTCGGCATCGCCCCCATCGAGAACTCGCTTGAGGGCAGTATCAGCAAGACCTATGATCTGCTTCTGGACTCGGACATCAAGGTCTGCGGGGAGATAGAGCTCAAGGTCTCCCACTGCCTGATAGTCAACCCCGGGGTAACTCTGGATGCCATAAAGAAAATCTACTCCCACCCGCAGGCACTGGGGCAGTGCCAGGCTTTCATCAAGCACCTGGACTGCGAGCTGATACCGACCTACGACACCGCCGGCAGTGTCAAGATGATAAAGGAGAAGGGGATGTCCGACGGCGCCGCTATCGCCGGCATTAGAGCCGCCGATATATACCAGATGAAGATTATCGCCCGCGGCATCGAGGATAACCCGAACAACTTCACCAGATTCTTCATTCTGGCTAAAGAGGACGCTCCGCCCACCGGCAACGATAAGACATCTGTGGTCTTTTCGGTAAAGCACAAACCGGGGGCTTTGTTCGGCTTCCTCGAGGAGCTGGCGGCTAAGAAAGTCAACCTGACCAAGATAGAGTCCCGGCCGACCCGACAGAAGCCCTGGGACTATAATTTCTACCTTGACTTCGAGGGCCACCGTGAGGAGAAAGCACCCAGAGAAGCCCTGAAAAACCTGGAGGACTATGCCACCTTTATCAAGGTGCTCGGCTCTTATCCCAAGGCGAATAAAAGCAACCAAGGAGCCGGCAGATGAAGGTAGCCATAATCGGCGGCTCGGGTAAGATGGGGCGGTGGTTTGCCAAGTTTCTACTGGATGAGGGCAAGGAGGTAGTGTTAATTGGTAGGAGCAAGGCAAAGCTGGAAGAAGCCAAGCGCCAGCTCGGTGTTCCGGTAACCACGGATATAGAGGCGACCAGAGGCGCCGATGTCGTCCTGATATCGGTGCCCGTAGACCATTTTGAGGAGGTCGTGGAGCAGGTTAGCCCTTGTACACATTCCAATCAGATTATCTTGGACATTACCTCGGTGAAGGCATTGCCGGTAGCGGCTATGCACCGCCATATAAAAAAGGGTCAGGTGCTGGGAACACACCCGGTATTCGGCCCCGGCGCCAGGAGCTTCGCTAACCACAACTTCGTCCTGACGCCGACGAATCAGGCAGAGTCCGCCCTGGCGGAGAAAGTAAAGAGCTATCTGGAAACCAGAAGAGCCAAGGTCCATCTGATGACGCCGCAGGAACACGACGATATGATGGCTGTAATCCTGGGGCTGGCTCACTATATCGCCATCGTCTCCGCCGATAGCCTGACAAACTTCGAACGGCTGAAGGAGATGGAAGCCATCGGCGGTATTACCTACAAGGTATTGCTGACGCTGGTGGAGAGCGTTATCTCGGAGGACGCCGATTTTTACGCCTCACTGCAGATGAGTCTGCCCAACCTACCGCAGATTCAGAGGGGCTTCCAGAAAAGCTGCCAGGAATGGGCTGACCTGGTGGAGAAGAAGGACAGGCGGGAGTTTGCCACAAGAATAGAAGCTATAAGAAATAGGCTTGAAGCGAATAATCCCGACTTCGGCAAATCCTACGACAACATGTACAAGATTGCCCAGGGGCTTTAGCGAGTCGCTGGGACTGCAGAGCCTCTTTTATACGCTATCGCCTGCTAGAACAGAATCCGCTATTTGCTCTCTACCAGCTCGAGCTTAAATGTCAGGTCTTTCCCGGCCATGGGGTGGTTGGCATCTATCGTTATCGCCTTTTCGGCAACTTCGGTAATGGTAACGATAGACATCTGGCCATTTGCCTTCTGCATCTGCAATCGCTGTCCAACCTCTGGGTTCAAGCCCTTGGGCAGCTGGCTTTTTTCGATTGGTACTAACAGGTCACTGCGGTGCGGTCCATAGGCTTCTTCCAACGGAATGGTGACCGTCTTCGATTGCCCGACCTCCATGCCTTTGACTGCCGCTTCAAAACCAGGGATTACCTTGCCCTCACCCAGGGTAAACTCCAGCGGCTCGCGCTCTGAAGAGGTATCGAATACGGTACCGTCCTCAAGCGTACCCGTGTAGTGAACTTTTACCGTGCTCCCGTCTTCTACCATAACTAAGCCTACCTTTCTATTTTATAGGTCACCAGCTAAATCGTTTCCCCGGGTTGGGGGTGTAATTAAACTGCTGGATTATATCACAACGGCAAAGAATCAGCCAGGATTGCTATAGGAGATATAAACAGGGAGCTTGTTAAGAGGCTCCCTGTTTTATTATCAAAGATTGAGCTAGTGTACCGGATGTCCTTCACCAGTCTACATCCCCGGTATTTCCATTATCTCCACCCCTTCTGGGAGCTCAAACATACTGTCCGGGATATCGACGAACTCTATATTTTTATACTCTATTATAACCGTACCTTCGGCAGTCGTCATCTCTACCCGGATAGGGAACCCGTTTTCTTTCCATATCCACATTTTAGTCGTTGTTACCTCGGCGGTATATTCGACTACCAGGCAGACCTTACCGTCGAGTGTCTCTGGGTCTAAAATCGTCGGATTGTAGTCCGTAATAGACTGGACTTCATCCATAACGCTTTCCACCGGCTCGTATGTCATTCCCGTAGCCATGTTCTGGTCTGGATAGTAAATATATATTGTCTGAGCATCCATATCCAGCAGCGAAATTATGGTTTGACCTTCGGCGGTCACTTCCATCCGCATCTTGTTATTTTTAATCCACATCTTCGTAGTCATTGTTGGCATCCCGGGAGAGGTCATCATCACATCGTATTTCACCGAGGTTATGCCGGCTGAACGGCCTAAAATCTCACCCAGTGTTTCACCGGGCGTAGTCGTCGTAGTCGGTGTTGTGGTCGTAGGAGTAGTAGTCGTCGGTGCGGTCGTCGTTGGCGTTGTTGTAGTCGGTGTCGTGGTCGTTGGCGTTGTTGTAGTCGTCGGTGTGGTGGTCGTTGGCGTCGTCGTTGTCGTGGCACAGTTACAGGAAGCAATCAATAACACTGCGGTTACCAATGCCGCAATCAACAGCAATGACAGCGATTTCCTCATATTTAACCTCCCTCCTTGGGCTATACCTGCTGAGTCTAGTCTCGTCATACTCGATTGTCAATACCTTTTATTGGTGGTGGGGGCTGGATTCGAAGGGGACGAAATCTCGGAAAACGTAATCACAGAAAATAAGCCCCTAGGCTTCAAGGGGTAGCTGCTAAGCGTTTTGATGAAATGCTTAAATCACATACTGAGTGATTTTTTTATTAGCAAAAAGTAAAAAGCCCCCCATTTGGGGGGGGCTGATGATTTCGTTGAGGGGGGTCGAACCCCTGCGAGTTTCCTCAACAGTTTGGCAAGCTACTGCGTATTCCAGTTCCGCCACAGCAGGACGTAGTCCCAAAAATTGGTAGCGGGGGTTGGATTCGAACCAACGACCTTCGGGTTATGAGCCCGACGAGCTACCACTGCTCCACCCCGCGCTGATACTGTATAGTCCAGTATAGATTTTAGCGGGGGGTGGTGTCAAGGAGCTTTACGGGCTACCGGAACAGTAAAAGAGGCGGCGGCTTACTCTTTATCCTTCTCCTGCCACCAGCCTTTCAGCCGCTCCGAGACCTGCTTTTCGTACCCCTGGTCGCCGGGGGTGTAAAAACGCTTACCCTGCAATGAATCGGGCAGGTTCTGCTGCCTGACGAAGTGCCCCGGGTAGTCGTGGGCGTACTTGTAGCCCTTGCCGTAGCCGATATCCTTCATCAGAGAGGTCACTGGGTTGCGCAGGTGCAATGGGACCGATTCGCTGGAGCCTTGCTTAATCTCCTCCTGGACTTTGGTGTAGGCTTGATATAAGGAATTGCTCTTGGGTGCCGTCGCCAGGTAGACGGCTGCCTCAGCCAGAGCCAGCTTACCTTCCGGCATGCCGATAAAGTGCACCGCCTGCTGTGCCGCCATCGCCACCACCAGCGCCTGCGGGTCAGCCATGCCGACATCCTCGGAGGCGAAACGCACCAGACGGCGGGCGACGTAGAGCGGGTCTTCGCCGGCTTCCAGCATACGCCCCAGCCAGTAGAGGGATGCGTCCGGGTCGGAGCCGCGCATTGACTTGTGCAGTGCCGAGATGGTGCCGAAGTGTTGTTCGCCACCTTTGTCGTAGGCTAAAGCCCTCTGCTGAATTGTGTCTTCGATGGTAGCCAGCGAGATATGCCGTTTGCCATTGGCGTCCACCGGCGTAGTCAGGGCGGACATTTCCAGTGTGTTGAGGGCCGACCTGGCGTCGTTATTGGACATAGCAATAAGGTGTTCCAGGGCATCGTCAGCCATCTCTACCTTCAAAGCGCCGAGACCGCGCAAGCCGTCCTTCATAGCGCGAAAGGCGATTATTCTTATTTCGTCACTGGTCAGCGGCTTGAGGGTGAACACCTGACAGCGGGATAACAGGGGCGAGATGACCTCAAAGGAGGGGTTCTCGGTGGTCGCCCCGATAAGGGTTATGGTGCCGTCCTCGACAAAGGGCAGGATGGCGTCCTGCTGTGACTTGTTGAAGCGGTGAATCTCGTCAATAAAGAGGATGGTTCGCTGGCGGTTCAGCTTGCGCCGCTCCTTGGCTTCCTCGATTATCCGCCGCAGGTCGGCGACGCCGGCGCTGACAGCGGACACCGGGCTGAAGTGGGAATCGGTGGTGCTGGCGATGATGTAAGCCAGGGTGGTCTTGCCACTGCCCGGCGGTCCCCACAGGACGATTGACGGCAGTTTATCGGATTCAATAGCTCTCCTGAGGACACGCCCCTTGCCGACTATATGTTCCTGCCCGACGAACTCGTCGAAGCTGGTGGGTCTCATCCGCGCCGCCAGTGGTGCTTCTTTCAATCTATCTTTTTCAAACTGCTGCTCGAACATGTCCATAGGCTATCACCGCAACTGCTGTTTTATAATGTTCACTACCTCTATCACTTATACCTCTTTACCTCAAAGCGGTAGAGCTCTACCGGCTCGTTGGGTAGAATGCCTGCCTTCTGGCGGCAGATGGCAATCTGCTGGTCGACGCTATCTACCCCGTCTAAATCAGGTAGCAGCAGCCCCTTTCTGTAGCCGCACTCTACAATAACCCCATACTTCTTTGGGTTCAGTCTGCCTTTGTCTTTTACGGGCCTGGGCTTGGTCAGCACATCCACGCTGTACTCCAGGTTTTTAAGCTCCTTGGCGGTAACCGGGGGGAAGCGGGGGTCTCTGGTAGCCGAGCTGATGGCGTTGACGATGACTTCCCGGGCGACGGTTTCCTGGGTTGGCCCGAAGGTGCCGATACAGCCCCTCAGCCGGCCTAGCTTGTGTAGTGAGACAAAGGTTCCAGCCTGCTTTTTCAGCTCGGGAGCGAGCTTGTCCGGCGGCGGGATGGTACTACCTTCTTTGATATAGGTCTCCACCGCTTCCTTTGCCAGCCTGACCAGGGGCGACATCTCAGCTGCTTTTATGGTTACTCCGGCGTAGCCGACCACAGCGCTGTAGTCGCCGGTGGTATCGCCGCTGGTCCGGTACTTCACCAGCTCCGTCTTACCTGCCCCCAACTCCTTAGCCGCCGTGATGAGGCTGACCGCCGGGGCATAGCCGCACATTGATATATTAAGCTCTTCTATCCGCCTTAACAGCTCGTCTTCGTCCAGGTTCAGTATAGCCTCGATTGCTTGGTAGTCCTTTCTCTGGGCGGATTCCTGCGGCTCGTAATGGGTCATATCGCTGGAGGCTATGATGACGACCTCTCGATCCAAGTCTTTGGCCGCCATGGCTATTTCCCTGCCGATCTCTTTATAGATGGCGCTTGAAGCGTAGGAGAGCACGATGGGTACCAGCCTGAAGTTGCTGTTAAAATACTGTAGAAATGGTAACTGGACTTCAATAGAATGCTCAAACCGGTGAGCGTTATAGTCCTCCTCCAGGTGTTTTGATGAAGCCAGAATCCGCTTGCCCAGCTCCGAGTCTATCCTCAACTCCCCCAAGGGCGTCCGCCATATCCCTTCGGTCATAATGCTGAAGGGCTTGCCCAGCCCGGTGTGGTTGGGCCCCATTATAATAAAGGTATCCTTGAACTTGACCCTGGAGATGGCAGCCCCGGCGACCGAGCCGGAGTATATGTATCCGGCATGGGGCGACACTAGCCCGATTATCTCTTCTTTTATTGCCTTTTCGTCGACCATGCCGGCTATCATTTCTCTAAGCTGTGTCGGTGAACCGGGGTAAAACTGTCCTGCCACAACCGCTTCTCTAATCATAAAGACCACCCCCTAAGCTGTCCTGAAATTGAGCTCGGCACCACAGAATCTGCACTTCGAGCTTGCCAAGCCTGTTACCTCTGCCTGGTAGCCGCACCGCTTAACGGCGGTCTTGCCGCATGAGTAGCAGACGGTGCTCTCACTGCCGTGCCCCGGGACGTTGCCGGCATAGATGAATTTAAGCCCGGCTTTCTTACCGATGTCGGCGGCATGCTCTAGGGTGGATACCGGGGTCGGTGGTAAATCGGCGAGGTAGTGGTGAGGATAGAACCTGGTTACATGCCAGGGCGTCAACTCGCCCAGCTCGTCGTGTATCCATCTGGCGATGCCCTCGAGCTGTTGGTCGTCATCGTTCATGGTAGGTATGATATTGGTAACAACCTCAATGTGCATCCGCCACTTGTCTTTAGCCCTCTTGGCGACATCGAGGATACCGCGCCAGTGGCTTATCTTCGCCAGTTTACGGTAGAAGGCATCGCTGAAGCCCTTGATATCAACCCGCCAGGCGTCCAGATAAGGACCTATGGTATCCAGCGCCTCGGGGGTTATGTAGCCGTTGGTAACATAGACGGTGTACAGGTTATTCTCCTTGGCCAGCTTGGCGGAGTCCAGTGTATACTCAAACCAGACGGTAGGTTCGTTATAGGTCCAGGCTATGCCCTGGCAGTGGTACTCCTTTGCCAGCCTGACCGCCTCTTCGGGTTGAAGCTGGCGCCCTGTCTGCGGCAGGTCGACGCACGATATCTCCCAGTTCTGGCAGTCCTGGCAGTGGAAGTTGCAGCCCCAGCCGCCGATGGAGAAAGCCAGGCTACCGGGGAAGAAGTGAAACAGGGGCTTCTTTTCGATGGGGTCAACGGCTACTGATGACGCCTGAGCATAGTTCATACTGTAGAGGGCGCCGTCTTCGTTGCGGTACATTCTGCAGACGCCGCTCTTATCCAGCCCTATCCGGCAGCGCCACTGGCAGATGTTACATTGCACCCTGGAGCCAGGGAGTTTTTCATATAGCATCGCCTGGTGCATAGTCAACCCCTTGAGCTAATTATATCACTCGGTTGCCGTCAATTATAGGCTTCCTTGAAGGTTGGCGGGTGGCTATAGATAAATAAAAGAGAGATTATTTTTCTTAGCAACCTCTCCCTGCTTAATCCCCCTCTCCTATCAATGAGAGGGGGAAATATCTATAATGGAGGGACTGCGTCCCTCCAAGCCTCCCGCTTTTATAAATGCAAAGCCTTTCTTAAGCTCTCCAATTTATCGTT
Source organism: Dehalococcoidales bacterium (assembly GCA_034431095.1). Lineage (GTDB taxonomy): Bacteria > Chloroflexota > Dehalococcoidia > Dehalococcoidales > W693 > W693. The sequence goes on from DAOUDM010000019.1 coordinate 53,379, forward strand.
CTTCCCTCTCCCTTTAATGAAGGGAGAGGGATAGAGGGTGAGGGATTTATAATAGTTCGCCCCTCTCAAACTCCCCATTTAAGTCCGTGCCATCTTAAACAACCATCCTAAGCATCCCTGTTTTTCGTTTAAGGGGGGAGTTTGAGAGGGGCCAGCCCCCTCAAATAGAACTTCCCCTTCCCCTTATTAAGGGGAAGGGGATAAAGGGGATAGGGTTGGTGAAGAAATAAGGCGGGGTTACATTATCAAGCAAGATAGATGATAGCTATACCGCCGGCTATCATAGCGGTGGCGATGAGCCTTATTGCCAGCACCCCCCTGCCAGTTTGCCCCTTCAGGAGAAAATCGGGCAGGAGGCGGTTAAGGATAAGAGCCAGGATAAAGACGAATAGGGGGCGGCACCCGCTTATGGTGGCAACCAGAGATACCGGTCCCGACTCCATCGCCCGGAAAATGAGCACGATTCCTGCCATCGCCAGCGTTTCGTTGACCGTTATTAAAGCCATGGTCGAGTTCCGCCTTGGCATGTTGATTAGCTCCCTGAGAACACCGGAGCGCAATGTAAAAACCAGATAAATCCCCGCTAAACAGAGGGAGCCAATCCAGTACATATTCCAGAAGGAGATATAGGACAGGGCATACTTGCTGGCAACGTCCGCTACCGCCATCAGCAATCCAGAGCCAAGGAGAAGGAAGAATGTCTTGCCCGGCCAGGTGGTTGAGCCACCCGAACCCCGTTTAATCGAGATGATTACCGCCCCGGTGACCACGACAACGATAGCCAGCCACTGCATATAACCCAGCACCTCTCCCAGCAGAGGCGCTGCCATAATGGCGACGAAGACGGGATAGGTGTGGAGCAAGGGAATAGCCCATGATACCTCTTCTGTCTTCAGGATATAGATAAAAATCGCTACTGCCACAGCCCGCAGTACCCCGGAAGCTACTGCCACCAGCAACGGCTGGATGCCAATATCCTCGGGCAGTGGGAAAAGGAAGAAGGTAACCAGACCATAGACCAGGATAACGATGCTCACCGGTAGCAGGTAAGCCCGTAAACCGGGCATTCGCCGGGAGATAAGGTGGCTATCGAGGATGCTCACCAGCGCCAGGGCAACGGTGCCCAGTATAGCTGTGCTGACCCAATCAATTGTCATTAATATACTCTTTACCAAGTATAAGCAGAACCCAGTTTACACCAAAACGGGCATAGAACTAAACCTTGACTACCCGATTATTAGTAGCTAGACTTGGTGGCATGAAGGTTATCGGTCTTACCGGCGGTATCGGTAGCGGCAAGAGCACGGTAGCCGGGTTTCTGGTCGGGTTGGGGGTGGTTGTCATTGACGCCGACAAGGTCGGGCACGAGGTTCTCGAAGGTGATGGCGAAGCCCAACGGCAGGTTGTGGCTGTTTTCGGTCAGCATATCGTTACCCCCGACGGCAAGGTTGACCGTAAGAAGCTGAGCAGTATAGTTTTTGGCAGCCCTGAGGCACTGTCCCGGCTGAACCGCATTATGCACCCGAGGATTAGTGAGGCGGTAAAAGTACAGCTTGAGCAGTATCGGCAGCAGGGGGTGGATATAGTCGTCATTGAAGCCCCACTGCTTATTGAGGCCGGCTGGGCGGCAAAGGTTGACGAGGTCTGGGTTACCACTGCTCCCCGGGTGGCAATACTCAAGCGGCTTGAGCAATTGGGGCTGTCTCGTACCGAAGCTATGGCGCGCATTCGTTCCCAGTTGCCAGACAGGGAGCGGGTGAAGCAGGCCAATGTGGTCATCAACACTGACTGTAGCCTTGATGAGCTTAAAGAAAGAGTGGAGGAGCTGTGGGAGGGATTGTGCTAGGGCAGAAAGTCAAGATATTTAAATGTGTTAAGCAATGTTAGATGTTCCTGTGCATTCCTGTAAGAGTATAAACGTTTGACACCTATAAACGGTTGCTGATAGAATATAGTGTTTTGATTGATGGAGGCCTGTTATTTACGCTGTTGTTGAAACCGGTGGCAAGCAGTATAAAGTAGCCCCCGGTCAGACCATAGATGTCGAGCGCCTGGGGGTAGCCGAGGGCGATACCGTCGAGCTGGACAGGGTATTGCTTATTGCCGACGGCGATAGTGTAACGGTAGGCAAGCCCACCATTCCCGGGGCTAAGGTAGTGGCTACTGTAAAGGGAGAGGGCAAGGGCGATAAGGTTATCGTCTTCAAGTACAAGCCCAAGGTACGTTACCGTAAGAAGACAGGTCATCGTCAGTTCTACACCAGGCTGTCCATTGATAAGATAAGCCAGCCGGGGGATCAAGGAGAGAAGCCCAAGAAACCCCGGCGGAGTAAGAAAGAGGTAACCGAAGGTGGCGCATAAGAAGGGTGGCGGCTCGACACGATATGGCCGCGATAGCAATGCCAAGCGGCTCGGGGTAAAGAGATACGCCGGGCAGAGGGTAAATGCCGGAACCATCCTGGTGCGGCAGCGGGGGACATATATCCACGCGGGTAACAATGTCGGTGTCGGCAGGGACCATACCCTCTTCGCCCTTATTGACGGCGTCGTCAAGTTCGAGCCAGCGACCAAGAACAGGAGGAAGGTCAGCATCTGTGCTGGCTAAAGGCTGTGAAGGATAAGATTCATCCCAAATACTATAACGATGCCAGTGTAGTCTGTTCCTGTGGTAACACCATTACCATTGGTTCGACCAAAAAAATGATGAAGGTCGAGCTGTGCAGTGCCTGTCATCCGTTCTTTACCGGCGAGCGCCGGATGGTGGATACCGCCGGGCGCGTGGAGCGGTTCAGGCGACGCTACAAGATAAAGGACTGAGAGGTTATACGGTTGGCCGAAAGCGGGGAGCGGGCTTGACTGACCGCTCCTTTTTTGTTAGGAGCTTTTATTATGGCGGGTAAACTCCATTATGGTGGACAGGCGGTTATGGAGGGGGTGATGATGCGCGGGCAGAAGACCGTAGCCACTGCGGTACGCCGCCCCAACGGCGAGCTGATTATTCAGAATAAACCTCTATCCTCCATCTATACCGGCCGGATGCGAAAAGCCCCGTTTATACGGGGTGTTATCGTCCTGCTGGAATCGATGGTGCTCGGCATCGGCAGCCTGATATACTCGGCTAATGTGGCGCTGGAAGAAGAGGAAGAGAAGATATCGGGCGGCTCGGTCTGGTTGATGCTGCTGTTTTCACTGGTACTTGCCGTCGGTCTGTTCTTCCTGGCTCCCCTTTTCCTTACCAAGCTACTAGACCCCTATATCGGTTCGTCGCTGGTCTTTCACCTGATAGAGGGCGGGATACGGCTGGCTATCTTCCTGGGCTACCTGTGGCTGATGTCTTTGCTGCCCGATATAAAACGGGTCTTTGCCTATCACGGCGCCGAGCACAAGACGATTAACGCCTACGAAGACGGGGCGCCGCTGGAAGTAAAAGCAATCGGTAAATACAGCACCGCCCACGCCCGTTGTGGCACCGCTTTCCTGCTGGCGGTGCTGATTATAGCCATCCTCGTTTTTGCCCTCGTTGGCCGCCAGGAGGTATGGCTGATGGTGCTGTCACGGGTTCTCCTGCTGCCGGTTATAGCTTCTCTGGGCTACGAGGTAACCCAGTTCGGTGCCAGGCATTTGAAAAATGGCTTCGTCCGGGCGATGATGGCTCCGGGGCTATGGTTGCAGAAACTGACTACGCGTGAGCCGGATGACAGACAGGTAGAGGTCGCTATCGCCGCCCTGGAATCGGTGCTAGCCAGCGACCGGGAAGCGGCTCAAGCGGTGTCTTCCCCGGACAACCTCTGAAAGAAGCAGCTTCTTTCGCCGGTGTGGCAGGTCGGGCCCAGTGGTTTTGCCTTGACCAGGATGGCATCGCCATCGCAGTCCCGCCATAGCTCTCTTACCATCAGGCGGTTGCCCGAGGTAGCCCCCTTGTGCCACAGCTCCTGACGGCTGCGGCTGTAAAACCAGACCTCGCCGCTGGACAGAGTGCGCTCTATGGACTCCCGGTTCATATAGCCCAGCATCAGCACCTCGCCGGTATCGGCGTCCTGGACTATAGCCGGTATGAGCCCCTTTTCGTTAAACTTTAGATTTTACAATAACCCCATCCCTCTATTTATTTTGTTAATCTCTCCCCCTTAATCCCCCTCTCTTTAATAAAGAGAGGGGGAAGAGGATTAGAGGGGCTTCGCTCCTCTAAAACACCCTGTAATACTTTAAGATTTTGTATCTCTTAGACACCCTGTAATATATTTATAGGTTTCACCTCTTTTAAACACTCCTTTTATCCCCCCTTCCTTTGGCAAAGGAAGGGGGTCAGGGGGATGGATTTTCCCAGCTTTCTCTCTCCTAGCTAACGGTGTCCAGTGCCTGTTTTAGATTGATGTCTCCGGTATAGAGCGCCTTGCCCAGTATGGCGCCGGCGGCGCCGAGCTTCTTCAATACCTTGAGGTGAATCAGGGACGAGATGCCGCCGGAGGCGATAACGGGAAACTTGGTTGAGTCAATCAGCTCAAAGATAGCGCAGAAGTTGGGCTCGGTCAGGGTGCCGTCACGGCCGATATCGGTATAGATGAAACGCTTCGCCCCGAGCTTTACCATAGAGTGGACGAACTCCACCACCCCCAGCTCTGTATCCTGCTGCCAGCCGTGGGTTGCCAGACAGCCCTCTCTGGCATCGATGCTGATTAAGACGGACTTGTTGAAGCGGCGGCAGGCTTCTTTAACCATCTCTGGGTCTTCTACCGCCGACGTGCCCAGAATGACACGGTCAACCCCTGCTTTGAATAGCTTCTCAATCGTCTTTATATCACGGATGCCGCCGCCTACCTGGATGGGAATTAGCAGTGAGTCGGCTATCTCCGTGATGATGTTCAGGTTCTGGAGATTGCCGCTGGCGGCGCCATCGAGGTCGACGATATGCAGTCTCATCGCCCCCAGCGACTGCCACTTCATAGCCGTGCCCACCGGGTCGTTGGAGAACACCGTCTCCATACCGTAGTCGCCCTGATACAGGCGGACGCACCTGCCATCTCTCAGGTCTATAGCCGGAATAACTTCCATTTTAGTCTACTGCTTCCTGTTTTGCTTAGGGGTAATCATTATAACACCTCTGCTGATGACTAACAATAATAAAAACTAGGTGTATACCTTTGTCAGTCGCTGGAGCGGACAGTAAGCACGGTGCTGACCTGCTTGACTACGGTAACTTCCTCGCCGACGTCTATCCTGCTTCCCGTCGACTTCGCCCGCCACAGCTCGCCACCGATTTTGATCAGGCCATCCGGGTCTAGAGGGTGGACCACCTTGCCTTTCATACCAATCATAGCCTCCGGGCCAACCATCGGCTTTACTCTCAGGGCATGACTGCCCGCCCGGTAGACGATAACCGCTACGACCGCCCATCCTATCATCAGGACTATGAGGACGGCTAGAGGGAGCCGGATACCCAGCTCGGGTAAGCCGACCAGCACCACCACCGCCAGGGCTGTTTCCTCCAGCAGGGTGCTCAATATAGCCAGTATAAGTCTACCGCTCATCCTATCGCCCGGATTATCTCTCCCCAGATTATAGCACGAAGCTCTGTTGCCGATGGTCAAATGCGGGTGCTATAATAGCGATGCGGAAAATAGATATGGAGCAACGATGAAACTAAGCCGCGAGGAAATACTGCATATCGCCCGCCTGGCACGGCTGGGCATGACCGATGATGAAGTGGACAGGATGAGCGAGCAGTTATCCCACATACTAGAGAACTTCGAGGTGTTACAGCAGGTAGATACCGCTGGTGTTCCGCCTACGGCACAACCCAATACGTTGCAAAATGTATTAAAGGCAGACGAAGCAAGACCTTCACTACCGCAGGGCGAGGTGCTGGCTAACGCCCCCTGCAGGGAAGGGGACTTCTTTAGAGTGAGGGCTGTACTGGAATAGAGGAGATTGGGTGGTGGTTAAGCCAAAGTGGTTGGCTGGTCTGGCGCTTCTGCTTCTGGCTATAAAGTCGGCCTGCAGTTCGGCTGATAGTGAGATATTGATGACCGAGAACGGCGTTACCATAATACTGCCCGAGCCGAAATATGACGGCGATGCCCCTGTAGAAGAGGCTCTGCTTAAAAGAAGGTCAGTCAGGGAATACAGCGGCCAGGCTTTGACCCTTCAGGAATTAACCCAGCTCCTCTGGGCAGCCCAGGGAATCACCGACAAAAGAGGCCTCAGGACAGCGCCCTCAGCGGGGGCTACCTATCCTCTTGAGGTATATGCCGTTGTGGGTGATGTGAAGGGTGTTGCCGAGGGAATCTACCGCTATAAGCCGCAAGAGCATCAGCTGCTGAGGGTGGTTTCGGGTGAGTGGAGAGAGGCTCTGGCGCGAGCGGTTTTAGACCAGCAGTGGGTGACCCAGGGGGCGGTAAATATCGTGATTACCGCTATCTACGAAAGGACAACGGGGCATTACGGTAAAAGGGGAGTCCGCTACGTCGATATGGAAGCGGGACACGCCGCCCAGGATGTCTATCTCCAGGCGGTTGCTCTGAACCTAGGTACAGTGGCCATCGGAGCCTTTCATGACAACCAGGTGGCCGAGATACTGGAGCTACCCGATAACGAGATACCCCTTTACATAATGCCAGTAGGCAGGATAACAGATTGAGGAGTGCAAGTTGATAGAAGATAGACGGTTGACTATACACGAAGCGTATCAGCTTCTAAAGACGAAACAGGTGTCGTCGGTTGAGCTGACAAAGGCATCGCTGGAGAGAATAAGAACGCTGGAACCCGATGTCAAAGCCATCGTCACCGTTACCGAGGGGCTTGCCCTCAAGCAGGCTCGTAGCGCTGATGACAGGCTCGCTTCTGGCAACGGCAGCCCTCTCAACGGCATTCCGGTATTGATAAAGGACGTTATTTGCACCCGGGGGGTGAAGACCACCTGCTCGTCAAGGATGCTGGAGAACTTCATACCCCCCTACGACGCTGCGGTAATGGAGAGGCTGAATGACTGCGGCGCCGTGGTTGTCGGTAAGACCAATATGGACGAGTTCGCTATGGGCTCGTCCACCGAGAACTCGGCCTTCTTTACCACCCGCAATCCATGGGATTTAGAGCGTGTCCCCGGTGGCTCCAGCGGCGGCTCGGCGGCGGCGGTAGCCGCCGGTGAAGCTATCTATGCCTTGGGCTCCGATACCGGCGGCAGTATCCGCCAGCCGGCCAGCTTCTGCAGTGTCACCGGTCTGAAACCCACCTACGGGCGGGTCAGCCGCTACGGGCTAGTCGCCTTCGCCAGCTCTCTCGACCAGATTGGGCCGCTTACCCGGGACGTTACCGATGCCGCCCTGGTGCTGAACGCCATCGCCGGCTATGATACGAGAGACTCCACCTCGGTGGATATGCCAGTCCCAGATTATACCAAGTGTCTCACCGGTGATATAAAGGGACTGCGTCTCGGTGTCCCCAGGGAATACTTTGTCGAGGGGATACAGCCGGGGGTAGCCGATGCCGTTAATAACGCCATCGCCAAACTTGAAGGGCTAGGGGCGAACGTAGACCGGGAGGTATCCCTGCCCCACACCCCCTATGCCCTGGCGGTGTATTACATCATCGCCCCGTCCGAAGCCTCGGCTAACCTGGCTCGCTACGACGGCGTCAAATACGGCTATTCCTACCAGGATGCCGATAGTATGTGGGAGGCGATGGAAAAGACGAGGCAGTACGGCTTCGGCGCCGAGGTCAAGAGACGCATAATGCTGGGCACCTACGCCCTGTCCGCCGGCTACTACGACGCCTGGTATCTCAAGGCGCAGAAGGTGCGCACCTTGATTCGGCGGGAGTTCGACGCCGCCTTTGAGAAATACGACGCCCTGATAACCCCCACCTCGCCCACCGTCCCCTTCAAGATTGGGGAGAAGACTGACGACCCATTGCAGATGTACCTTTCTGATGTCTGCACCCTGCCGGTGAACATCGCCGGGCTGCCGGCAATCTCCATCCCGGCGGGATTTGCCGACGGACTGCCGGTGGGCTTGCAGATTATCGCCAAGCCCTTCGCCGAGGAGACCATCCTCAAAATCGCCCACGCCTTTCAGCAGGCGACAGACTGGCATAAACGGAGGGCTGGGATTTAGGGTAAGGAGGTTGTTATGGGATTATCAAATAAAGAGTCTGAGGCCAAACCATCTCAAGTTACTGATGTGTATTGGATTCATGCTGATAGAAGGAAAGGTAGCTATCCAATGCCTACCTCAAGAAATGGAAAATGGCTTATATTTGTAAAGGATAGAGACATAGATGAAGTATGGGATAAAATTAGAAAGGCTACAGAGGATGGTAAGTTAGGTAGTGGTGCGAAGGTAGCAACGGCTAAGCCTAGTCTACTAGGAGAATCGGGCACGAAGGTTATTTGTGTTTATACTTATGATTGGACAGACGAAAAAGATGTAAAGAGAGTTCGTGAAGAGCTTAAAAAACTTGGCATAACCAATAAGATACCTTATAAATCGGATGAAGATACGCTAAGTGGGAAGTATATAGCAACTGGACACACAAGAATTAGTAAGTACTATGAATGATTGTCTGCTCATTTAGGGAGTCTAAGAGAGGCGAAGCCTCTCTTAGACTCCCTTCCCCCTCCCTTATCAAGGGAGGGGGATACAGGGGGAGGGTTGTATTGAAAATCAAAGGGGAGTGGATGGGGAAGGCTCTTATAATAGAACTCTTTCTTTCCCACCCAAGCCCGCCCTCGTCAGCTTCTTTAAAATATCGGGGGGGTAGCCCCACCGCCCCTTAAGGAAGGATAGGGTTGGATGATATAAAAGTAAGGTGCTATTCCGGCTATACCTATGCCGAAAGACCCGTTTCTTTTACCTGGCAGAGGGTAGATTACGAGGTCGAAAGCATAGAGAAAGAGTGGCGGGGAGAGGGGGTAAAATGTTTCCTGGTCAGGACAGGGGATAACAAACGCCTCCAACTCTGCTATAATGAAGCCCAAGATAACTGGTCTATAACAGAGCCAGCTAAGGAGCAGTGAGATGCTAAAGGAAATACTTAAGATACTGGAAGATAATGCCTGCACCACCACCAAACAGCTCGCCACCATGACCGGCAGCTCTGAAGGCGAGGTCAAAAGCCTCATCAAGAAGGCGGAAGAAGAGAAGGTTATCCTGAAGTACAAGACGCTGGTCAACTGGGACAAGGTGGGCGACGAGCACGTCTGGGCGTTGATAGAGGTCAAGATTACCCCCCAGCGGGATGTCGGCTTCGACTCCATCGCCGAGCGTATCTACCGCTTCCCCCAGGCGCGCACCGTCTATCTGGTATCGGGGACCTATGACCTGGCAGTATTGATTATGGGTAAGTCCATGCACGAGATAGCCGACTTCGTCACCCAGAAAGTCGCCCCCATCGAGGGGGTGCGGGGGACGACCACTCACTTCCTGCTCAAGCGCTACAAAGAGGATGGCGAGATACTGGAGGGCGGGGAGGGCAACAAGAGGCAACCGGTGGTGCTCTAATACTCTTGCCGTTGAGAGATTGTTATGACGATGGATAAACTGGCCAAGCTGGATAAACACGCCAGCCCGATATCGTACCGGGTGAGGCAGGTATCGCCCTCCGGCATACGCAAGTTCTTCGACCTGCTGGCTTCTATGGAGGGTGTAATCTCGCTCGGCGTCGGCGAGCCGGACTACACCACCCCGTGGCACATAAGAGAGGCGGCTATCTACTCCGTAGAGAAGGGCTTTACCATGTATACCTCCAACCTGGGTATGCCGGAACTGCGGCAGGGGCTGGCTAGTTATCTCAATGACAGCTATGGATTGGATTACGACCCGGAAAGCGAACTGCTGGTTACCGTCGGTGTCAGCGAAGCACTGGACCTGGCTATGAGGGCCGTAATCGACCCCGGCGACGAGGTCATCATGCCCGACCCGTGCTATGTATCGTATAACGCCTGTGCCATCCTCGCCGGCGGCACACCGGTTATGGTGCCCACCAGCGAGGAAAACGGTTTTGAAATTGATGCCGCCGGTATCGAAGCCAGGATTACGGATAAGACCAAGGCTATCTTGCTGGGCTATCCGGCAAACCCCACCGGCGCCGTTATGCCCAGAGACAAGCTGGTACAGATAGCCGTGGTAGCCCGTAAGAACAACCTGATTGTAATCTCGGATGAAATCTACGCCCGCCTGGTCTACGGCGTGGAGCATACCTGCTTGGCGGCTCTGCCCGGCATGAGAGATAAGACGATACTGCTGGGCGGTTTCTCCAAGTCCTACGCCATGACCGGCTGGCGCATCGGCTATGCGGCGGCTAGCCGGGATATAATCGCCGCCATGACCAAGATTCACCAGTACACCATAATGAGCGCCCCGACGATGGGGCAGGTAGCCGCCATTGAGGCGCTGGAATCGGGTGATGACAGCGTCGCCGAAATGGTCGAGGACTACAACCGACGGCGGCTGGTTATGGTCAAGGGGCTGCGCGACATCGGCTTATCCTGCTTCGAGCCGAAGGGAGCCTTCTACGCCTTCCCTTCGATAAAGAGCACCGGTATGGCCTCGGAGGATTTTGCCGAGAAGCTGCTGGTGGAGGAGAAGGTAGCCGTCGTCCCCGGTAGTGCCTTCGGCAGTTGCGGCGAGGGGTATGTCCGCTGCTGCTATGCCACCTCGCTGGACGATATTGAGGAAGCGCTGGAGAGAATAAGGCGTTTCGTCAATAAGTATAAGTAAGGCTTAGTGTTTTAGTCTTAACAACCCTATCCCCTGTATCCCCTTCCCCTTACAAGGGGAAGGGGAATATTTTTATAAGAGGGGCTTCGCCCCTCTCGGACTCTCGATTTACTTATTGAGGCTTGTAAAAGGGATTGACAAAACAGTAAATAAATGTTACACTAATAACAATCTTACTAATAATACTATGGAGGTAAATATGTCACCGGTTATACGCATTGATGACGAGGTAATGAAGGCTCTAAAGGAGAGAGCAGTAAAATTAGGGTTAGTTTTTAGTACTCCAAATGAGGTACTAAGGGCCTTATTTGAGTTGGATAAGCGAAATAATATATGTAGTGATAAGTTCGTAGATATACAAATAAAAAATATATATACTCCACAACGGTGGGCTCTCATCCCTATACCTAGAAGGAAAAGGCGGTTTTTCCCTGGTTTTAAGCTACCATTCTTATTAGAAACAGACTTAGGTGATATTAGAACGCATGTTACATCTGCTCTAAGAGGAACACGTATAGGTGACCCAGATGGTGGGGCATATATACAGACTAAACTTCGCAGGTGGTTTGACGAACATGAATCGCAACTGGTAGATGGAGTCACTCTTCGCTTCGAAGCTCTAGAACAGGGGAAACGATATAAGCTTTCCATAGTAGGCGGCGAGTCAAAGAAGGGTGTTTAAGGGGGGGTCAACCCCCTCTTTCTATGTTTCCCCTTTTACGATATTATAACTGGTATCGTTTTCGGGGGTCAGGGGGATGGATTCAAAGAGGCTATATAAGCCTCATATTCTTCTTGACTTCTGCCATTGTCTCCCGGGCGATGACCCGTGCCCTCTCGGCGCCGTCAGCCAGCACCTCGGCTATGTATTTGGGATTTGCCGCCAGCTCGGCTCTTTTTTCTCTTATCGGCTTGAGGGCGGTATTAATTACCTCGGCCAGCAGCATCTTGCATTCGACACAGCCGATTTCGGCTTTTCGGCACTTCTCGGCGACGTCGCCTGCCCTGGTGGAGTTGAAGTATCCCATCAGCTTATGGACGTTGCACTTATCCGGGTGGCCCGGGTCGGAGCGGTAGCGTCGGGCGGGGTCGGTATAGGCTGTCTTTATCTTTTCTATCGTCTCCTTTGGAGATAGGGCTATCTCGATGTCGTTGCCGGCCTGTTTGCTCATCTTGTCCTTGCCGTCCAGCCCGATGACCAGCGGGTATCTGGTCAATTTAGCTTGGGGCTCAGGGAAGGTATCGCCGAAGAGGCTGTTGAAGCGGCGGGCAATCTCCCGGGTAAGCTCCAGGTGGGGCAACTGGTCCTCGCCGACGGGCACCACCGTGGCTTTATAGAGCACTATATCCGACGCCATCAGCACCGGATAGCCGACCAGCCCGTAGTTCACGTTTTCCGGCTGAAGCTTCACCTTCTCCTTGAAGGTGGGCACCCGCATCAGCCAGCTCAGCGGGGTTATCATGCTGAGCAGGGTATGTAGCTCCATCACCTCGGGGACGTGGGACTGGACAAAGAGAATGCACTTTCTGGGGTCGAGCCCGACTGCCAGCCAGTCGAGTATCATCTCGTGGATGTTGCTCTGGAGCTGGCTGGTGTCTGTCATAGAGGTCAGGGCGTGAATGTCAACGGTGCAGTAGATGCAGTCGTATTCGTCCTGAAGCCTCGCCCAGTTCTGTAAAGCCCCCAGATAGTTGCCTATATGCTGACGGCCCGTGGGGCGGGCTCCGGAAAAGATGCGCCCTTTTTTCATAGTTATTCAGGTATGAAGTTTAGCATAAACGGCGAGGCGATAACAAATTGATGCCGCTTAAGGCTCAGGATAGTGTTTCCAACCTGGCGACCACTTTATCTATGGTCTGCTCGTCGGTGGAAGCCCCCGAGGTTACACCGATGCAGCGCTGACCTTCCAGCCAGGAAGATTGAATCTCATCGGCGGTTTCCACCAGATATGTTTTGGTCAGCGTGGAGCACAGCTCGACCAGGTGGCGGCTGTTGGCGCTGGTGTGCCCGCCGACAACAATAACCAGGTCTGATTCTTTAGCCAGATTGAGAGCGGCGGCTTGGCGTTGCCTGATATCGTGGCAGATGGTATCGATAATACGTAGCTCGGTGTCCTTAAAGGACGGAGATTCGACCAGCCCCCTGACGAACTCGGCGAAGCAGGCTGGTATCTGGGTTGTCTGAGAGAGGACACCCAGACGGCGAGGCAATTTATTAAGTCGGGTTATTTCCCCGGCATCCAGCGTCGCTATTCCCTTGCCATTAGCCCAACCGAGTATACCCCTGACCTCGGGGTGGTCGACATCACCGTAGACAATGGTGTAGAACCCACACTCGGTTAGCCTTTGGGCGGCGACCTGGGCTCGCTTGACGAAAGGGCAGGTGGTATCGACCACTTCTATATTACGCGACCTGATTTCCTCTATAACCTGCGGGCTTACCCCGTGGGAGCTGGTTACCACCACATCGCCCTGTATATCGGGCACGGTTTTGACCACCTTCACCCCGATATCAGCCAGACGGCGCAACACCTGCTGGTTATGCACAACCGCTCCCAGAGTCTCTACCCCGCCGCGCTCGGTAGCGACCCGCTCTAGGATATCGATGGCTCGCCTGACACCCAGGCAGAAGCCTATGCCGGCCGCCTTTTTAATCTCTAGTGCCATTCCGTCTCCTTGCTGGCGTAGTAGCCTCCGCGGTATTTCGGTGGTACTAGCTCGGCGATACGCACCATAATAACATCAGTAAGTCGGGAAAGCCCGTCTTTAGTCAATTTACCACTAATCGGCGGCAGGGTAAAGGTTTTGCCGATGGTGACTGTTATCTCGGGGCGGTGCCATAACCAGGATAAGCCCTTTATCCTTTCCGTGCCGCTGATGCCTATCGGGATTAGCGGGGCGCCACTGCGCAAAGCTACCAGTGCCGCTCCCGGGAAGGCGAGCCCGAGCCGCCCGCTTTTACTCCTCATTCCCTCGGGGAAGATGACCAGGGCTTGCCCATCAGCCAGCACCTGCATTGCCCTGTGCAATGCCCTTCTATCCGGCTGTCCTTTGTTAACCGGGAAGGCGCCAAGACCGCCCGTAATGTAGCCGGTTATCCTGGAGCGGAATAGCTCTTCTTTAGCCATAAACGCCGCTCTCCGACCGAGAATAGAGTCGACAAGCGGCGGGTCAATTAAGCTAAGGTGGTTGGCGACGACTATGAGCGGCCCCTGTCTCGGGATGTTGTCCCTGCCCCTCACCCGACGGCGAGTGAACATCAGGAGCAGTATGGCTACTATCACCCGGCTGATGCGGTAAAGCAAATTACTACTAATCCTGCCAGATTGAGCTTGGCCTGGTAATTATAGCCTGTGGCTGGATACCAGACAAACCGCCCCGTTCCGGTGAGGATTTAGCTGTCGGCTGACAAGCGATATTTATCTACGGTTTCGCTCTCTTTTGGTTGAGGACTACCTCACCCCCTGTGTCCCCCTCTCCTAACAAGGGAAGGGGTAGGGGATAGGTTGTTTACAACCAAGTTAGAACGTTATCTATCTATTCGTCTTGTTAAGGCTCTTAAGTATGGAAAGTATAGTGAGGACGGCGAACTGTATCTCGATGGGCTCTTTTGCCAGTACCCGGGCGACATGGGGGCTCAGATTAGCATGGTCATAGCCTGGATTTGCCTCGGCTATAGTATCGGGCTGTGGTGGAAGATAGCCAGCCAGGATGAATAACTCGTTCTCGTTAAAACTTAGGGGCTGGGCAATCTTTCTCAGGATAGACGCTGAGGGGAAACGCTCATTCTTTTCTATGCGACCCAGATATGACGGGGATATCCCGGATATCTGGGCGAGCTCTTGTAGCGTCAGCGGTATCAACACTCTATGCTGTCTGATAATCCTACCCAAGCCATCACTTTTATTGACGGATATCTCTGTTGTGGTTCCCTTTCTAACTATTACTGTGTTAGCCAATGCTCAAACTCTTCACTGTTTTGTTGCGTTCCTCCATTGGCTTCGTCTTCTGTGATACCTGTTAGCTCCTGCTCGACTTCTATCTCAAAGCCCGGTTTTGCTTTGCCAGCTACTTCTTCCGGTTTCTGTTGATTCTGTTGCCCGCCTGCGGCTGACATAGCCTCGCCTTCGGCTACACCTTTCCGGGCGGCATTGCTGTTATCGCCGCTTCCAATACCGCTTTCCACCCCGGCCTTGACTCCGGTCAATGCCTGTTCAGCTTCCTTACCGGCTGTCTCCTGCAGTGTCTGGGTGAGCCGCTCGGCTTTTTTACTGAACTCGGCGACCGCATCGGCGACCGCCTCGGTCGAGGACTTCTCGATTCTCATCATAATGGCTTCGCCCAGCCTGCTGGCGATTTCTACAGTCCTGGATTTCGCCTCCTCCCTGATTTTCAGGACAATCTGCCTGGTTTTTTGCTCGTATTCACGGAGAGCCTTCTCCAGTTCCTGCTCTGCCTCTCGCTTGGCTGCCTCGCAGGCTTTGATGATGACCTGTTCCGTCTCCCGGGCTACTATCTCGATTATATCGGCCGATTCGGCCTCGGACTTATTATCCTCGGTGGCTTTCACTTCCGTCTCCTGCCTGAATAAACCTCTCCTTTTATTCTTGTTTATTTTGGACTGGATTACAATCACCCGATAGTAACTTATTGCTGGTAATATAGTACCGGGTCTGGCACGGGGGAGAGGCTTTGCAGGAAAGACCTTGAAGGACTGTTCGGGAAGGGTGGCGATACAGCTCAGGTCATGATGATTATGATGGTCGAGCTACAGTTCAAGTGTTTGCCCCACAACGGGAAGGGTGACGCTTATACTGGTGCTACTTAGGGATGGGAGGTAGAGTTCGGGGTGTTCACTGTGGATGGGGATGAGAATCTCCGGGTTTATCTCTTTTGCCAGCCGGATAAGGTCGCTACTGCAGGCGTGCCCCGAGGCGTGCAGTCCCCTTTCGGCATCAGGTATCTGCCATCCACGGTCCGTCTCCAGGGGTAGCCCGAAGCCCTTGAAGCCGAAGTGTTTCAGCCACTGGTGCAGGCGGCGGAAGTCGATCTCCTGTTCCTCATCGTGGGGCTCGCTGGAGCTGTAGACATAGAGGCTGTCCGGTCGGGGGCGGATGCTGGGCAGTTCGTTCAGGTCGAAAAAGCTGAAGCAGAGTATAAAACGGTCCGGTGCCGATGCTACGTCGTCAGCGAGGACAATCTTGCTCTGGTATTCCTGGTATATATTACGTTGCCAGTAGTCGGGAGATTTGCTGGCGGTGGTTTTCTGGTAGATAACGATGCAGTCTTCCCGGGCGATATCGGGAATCTGCGGCTCCAGCAAGCGCACCGTCTTCAGCAGATAAGCATCCTTGGGCAGTATCGCCAGCTTCCGGCCTGTGTCCCTGGCTATTTGAAGGAAGGTGAGCAGGCGGTCGATATCTCTGGGCGAGAAATCGGCGATGACCAGGCCATCACAGCCGGCGATGGCTTTGAGGCCATTTTCGTATACCTCCTGCTCGCTGACATTCTTCTGGCTGAAACTGGACTCGTCGTGCAGATTGGTGCCTTCGAGTATAAGAGCTCTGGGCTTCAGTCTGGCGGCGTCTGCGATAAACCTTTCGGTCAGATGGGAGCGCTTGCCGTGGAGACGCAGGTCGCCGCTGTAGATAATCCAGCCGGACTCACTCTCGATACCCCAGGCGCAGGCGCCGGGTATGGAATGGTCGACGGGGAAACAACGCAGTTTAAGGTTACAATCACTGTAAACAGACAGAGGAGCGCAGGCGAACTCTCCCTGTCTGGCTGTCCTCTCCCAGAAGCCGTCCTCCCAGAAGCGGGTCGCCTTCGGGCTGAGGTCTTGCGGGTCGATGTCAGCCGGGCAGAACTGCCGCTGTATCCTCTTCCTGCTGTCGCTGAGGCAAGCCATCTGCCGCCAGCCGGAAGGGCAGTCGTAGGAGACCGGATTAAAATAGCACACCTGCTGGTCGAAGCCCGCTCTACCGGAGTCCTGGTTTGCCTTGGCGATGAATGCGGTAACGGCGGTAGCCAGCACCGGGATACCCTCACTAAGGAAGGGGATATAGCCGGAGTGGTCTAGATGAGCATGGGATAGCAGGACTGCGTCAACTCCATCGAGTTCCCGGTAGAGCGGGCTGGTGTGAAAGCGCTGCCATAGCCCTGGTATCGTCAGCTCCTCCCGGTAAAGCCCTTCCAGTGGCGGTAACAGCCCCATTGCCAGGGGGTCGAGCAGGCCGGCGCCGCCGCGCGGTCTCAGGTATTCCTCGTAGAACAGCTTGTTTCCCTTGAAGGGAAAGCCGAAGTCCAGAAACAGCCGCCGCCTCCCGTCCTCCATAAGGACCTTGTTGCCACCGATTTCATTAATGCCGCCGTAGAACGTCAGCTTTGCCATCGCCTCACCTCTCTGGCTGTCTTTTGCTGCTTCAATGTTTTTATAGACAGGATATGTATCGAAACGCCGACGGCTATTAGAACGAGTATGATTCTGACCGTTAAAGACTGAACCGCGAATACAACCGAAACCCCGATGGTTAACCAAAGCAATGCCACAGTCACTATCTTTATCTTTAACGGCATCCCCCGTTTCTGCCTGTAGTTGTCTATATAAGCACCGAACCACCTGTTGCTCAACAGCCAGTGGTAGAACCTTTGAGAGCCTCTGGCGTAGCAGGTGGCCGCCAGTAAGAGGAATGGGGTGGCGGGCAATATGGGGATAAATATGCCGACAATGCCCAGGCCGAGAAAAATAGTGCCGGCTATAATAAACAGCGGCCTGAGCCATTTTCCGGCAAGCGTCTTTTTATGTGTCATTGAATAATCGGTATGTTCGACTCTCATTTCTACGATAGCTAGTTCGGTTTACTGAACGCCCTATGTTTTTGGCTCAAGCTCAAGGCTGAAGTCCAGCGCCTTCGCCGAGTGGGTTATAGCGCCAACGGAGATGGTATCGACCCCGGCCAGAGCCACCGTGCGGACGTTATCCAGTGTTATGCCTCCCGAGGCTTCGGTCTTTACCTTCGCCGGCATTAACTCCATCACCCGTTTTATCTGGTCAGGGGGTATATTGTCCAGCATAACTATATCGGCGCCGGCATTAGCGG
Source organism: Dehalococcoidales bacterium (assembly GCA_034431095.1). Classification (GTDB taxonomy): domain Bacteria; phylum Chloroflexota; class Dehalococcoidia; order Dehalococcoidales; family W693; genus W693. Next base: position 71,190 of record DAOUDM010000019.1, read on the forward strand.
CTTCTATCGCCTCGGCAGTGGTATCGACCTCTATTTCAATTTTTAAGCCCTCGGGGGCATTCTTTCTGGCCCTGGTTATTATGTCTGCCAGGCTCATACCCAGCGCCCGTAGTGCCGCTATATGATTGTCCTTGATAAGAATCCCGTCGCCGAGGTGGAGGCGGTGGTTCTGCCCGCCGCCGATGCGTACCGCATATTTGTCGAGCAGTCTCATACCCGGTGCCGTCTTGCGGGTATCGGTTATGATGGTGGCAAATCCCTTTACCCGGGCGACGTATCTGGCTGTCTCGGAGGCGACGCCGCTCAGGCGGCTCAGGAAGTTGAGGGCGACCCGCTCCGCCCTGAGAATACCTGCCACGTTACCGGCGATGGTGGCTACCCTGTCCCCCGCTTTTAGCCCTTCTCCATCCGGGATAAGTAGCTCTACCGCCAGCGATGGCTCAGCCCTGACAAACACCAGCCTGGCGATGTCACCGCCAGCCAGTATGCCTTCTTCTTTAGCCACTATGGCTGCCCTGCCGGCGAGGTCGGCTGGTATCAGTATCTGGCTGGTTATATCACCACCGCCGGTATCCTCGGCCAGCGCCAGGTCTATGATTCTATCAACCTGCTCTTCGGATAGTTGAAGTTTATCCATCTACCTCACCCCTGTAACATTCTCTTGGAGGGTGGTGGGTGGGTATAGATACTAAAAGAAAAATTACTATTCATAACAACCTCTCCCCCTTAATCCCCCTCTCCTTGTAAGGAGAGGGGGAGGGTTAATATGGAGGGACTGCGTCCCTCCAAACCTCCCTCTATTATGTTTTATATGGGTTATATTCCCCTAAACCTCACTCTATTGTGTTTATATGGGCTGTATCCCCCAAACTTCCCTTTCGAGCTTTGCCCCTCTTAAACATTCCTTTTATTCCATTTATTCCCTCTCCCTTTATTACAAGGGAGAGGGATAGAGGGAGAGGGATTTATATAATTATGCTAATCATTATTTATCACGATGTGCTTGCGCCACTCGGGTGAAGTCTCGGGGAAATCGGAGCGGAAGTGAGCGCCACGGCTCTCCTGTCTCAGGATAGCCGCCTCGGTCAGCAGGCGTCCGGTCAAGACCAGGTTTGCCATCTCGTACGAAGGACGGTCTTTCGGCTGGGGCAGGGACTCCTGCCAGCCAGCCAGTGTCTCGGCGGCTTCGACCAGCCCTTCTTCGTTCCGGATGATGCCTGCTTTATCCCAGAGGAGCCGTTGCAGGGTGGGAAGGCTGGGTGAAATCTTCCTCTTGGGTGGCTGTCTCCGCTCGAGCGAGAGGTGGATGTCTGCATCCTGACCGGGGACGGTCGCTGTCGGTTTGTCCGGCCTGCCGGTCTTTTCTATAATCCTCTTACCGAAAATCAGCACCTCCAGCAGTGAGTTCGAAGCCAGTCGGTTTGCCCCGTGGGCTCCGGTGCAGGCAACTTCGCCGGCGGCGAACAGCCCGGTTATGCTGGTTTCGCCCCAGGTGTTGACCCTGACGCCGCCTATGGTGTAGTGGGCGGCTGGTGCCACCGGTATCGGTTGCTTGGTTATATCCAGGCCGTGGTCGAGGCAGAAGCAGTATATCTGGGGGAATCTGGTGGCGGTAATGTGGGGTGGTAGATGGGTGACGTCGAGCAGGACATTGTCCGCCCCGGTCTTTTCCATTTCGTGTAAAATACTGCGGGCGACGATGTCTCGCGGCGCCAGCTCGGCCTGCGGTGTATAGTCGGGCATAAAGCGGTAGCCTTCTATGTTGCGCAGTATTCCCCCCTCGCCCCTTACCGACTCCGAGATGAGGAAAGGGATTACCCCGGGAAGACACAGTGCGGTGGGGTGGAACTGGAAAAACTCCATGTCTACTATCTCGGCGCCAGCCCGGAAAGCCAGGGCTATGCCGTCGCCGGTGGCTATCGGGGGGTTGGTGCTGAACTTAAATAGCTGTCCGGCGCCGCCGGTAGCCAGCATCAAGAAGTGGCCGCCGAACTCTTCGGTGGAGTTGTTCTCGCAGTCGAGGACTCTTACCCCGTTGACCCTGCCCTTCTCCACGATGATATCGGTCGCCAGGTGGTGCTCCATGACCCGTATTTCAGTTGAGAGCACCCTTTTACTCAGCGTTAGCTCGATATGTTCACCGGTGGTATCGCCTCCGGCGTGGAGGATACGGGGCAGGCTGTGTGCCGCCTCCAGGGTGAGGTCAATCTCTCCGTCTAGTGTATCGAAGGGCACGCCCAGGTTGACTAGGTCAGCGATGCGGTCGGGGGCTTCGTTGACCAGGATACTCACCGCCTCTTCGTTGCACAGACCATCGCCGGCGGTTATGGTATCCTTGAAGTGTAGCTCCGGCGAGTCGCTTTTGCCTATAGCGGCGGCGATGCCCCCCTGGGCTAACCTGGTATTGCAGTCGTCGATACTGCCCTTGGTTATCAGGAGCACGCTTCCCTGCTCCTGTGCCAGCAGGGCACAATACAGCCCGGCAATACCACTGCCGACTATGATGTAATCATAGCGATAAATTGGGCTACCTCCCAGACCATATAGTTGACTTTGGTTAGGGGTATGGCGAACGGGTCTCTACCTGGTTTCTTCCTGTTTGCCGGCGATGCCGTTTCTGGCGACCCTTATTGTTGCCCCCGATTCCACCTTCAGGACGACACTGTCCTCCTGGACGCTTTCAATGCGACCGTAGATACCGCCTACGGTGATTACCCTGTCGCCCTGGCTCAGCCCTTCGGCAAGCTCCTGGTGCTCCTTTTGTCTTTTACGCTGTGGTCGGATGATAAGAAAATAGAAGATACCAAAAAGCAATGCCATGAAGACTACCAGATAGATGGTGCTGGTGGTGTCTCCACCTTCCGTCGTGGTACAACCGCCCATAAGTGCCAGACCTAGCGCCAGCAATAGTACCAGGGCTAGAGATGCTACCTTTGCCATTTTTCCTCCTTAGACTAGTCAGTGCTATCTATGTATTCTTCCCTGGAGCGACCAGGGGCTTGTTTTTTCAATCTTCACTTTCACTAATTTCCCCAGCAGTTCGTCGTTTTCGCTGAAGAACACCAGTTTACCACTTTGGCTTCTGCCGTGCCACCTGCCCTTCCTCCTACCCTCTACCAGGACTTCAACTGTTTTGCCCAGAAGCTGACTGTTTATCTCGGTGGCTATCTTCTCCTGTAGTTGCTCGATAGTATCCAGCCTCTCCTTTTTAACCGATGGCGGGACGTTATCTTCAAGATTTCGGGCGGCGATGGTGTCCGGCCGGGGTGAATAGGCGGCGACGTGTACGTTATCAAACCTCAGCTCGCGGAGCAGGTCGACCGTTGCCCGGAACTGCTCTTCGCTCTCCAAGGGGAAGCCGACGATAACATCGGTGCTCAGGGAGATTGCTGGCACCTGGCTCCGTATTCGGCTGACCAGGTGACGGTATTGCCTGGAGGTATAGCCCCGCCCCATCGTCTTCAGAACCTCATCGTCTCCCGCCTGGACGGGCAGGTTTATCTGCTGGCATACCTTGTCCAGCTTGGCTATTGCCTCGATAAGCCGGTCGCTCATATCCTTGGGGTGGTTGGTCAGGAAGCGGATGCGGGCGATGCCGTCTATGCCATTCAGCTCGTAGAGCAGGTGGGCGAGGTCGGGCTTATCGGGCAGGTCGTGGCCGTAAGAGTCCACGTTCTGCCCCAGCAGGATAACCTCCTTCACCCCGCGCTGTGCCAGCTCTTTTACCTCGTCGACTATTTTAGAGACCGCTCGGCTCTTCTCCCGCCCGCGGCGGTTGGGGACGACGCAATAGGAACAGAAGTTATCACAGCCCTGGATGATGGGGACGTAGGCGCTCGGCGACGGTTGCTGTGGCAACATCGGGAACGGCTCGTTTTTTGCCAGCCAATCCGGGTATTCACCGGGCTTGAAGAAGTGGTCGACGTGGGGGAATCGCCGCTTGAGCCTGGCGGTGTCAGAGTTGACGAGGCAGCCGGTGACGGCCAGCATCGGCGGTCGGGGCGACCTCTTTAGTGTCTTCAGGGCGTTGATTTTGTTTACAATACGGTCTTCAGCATGCTGGCGCACGACACAGCTATTGAGCACGATGAGGTCGGCTTCCCCGGCGATAGCCGTCGGCTGGTAGCCGAGGTGCTGGAACAGGCTCTCCAGCCGCTCCGACTCCGCCTTGTTCATCTGACAGCCGATAGTCCAGATATGATATAGGGGCATAAAAACTAACCTATATTTTTAGCTATAAGAACCAAAGTTGGAATTGTTGATAAGTCTCTTTATCGTGAAAATCCATGTCTTTGTCATCTTCCCAGACTAATTCAGTAAAGTTGTCATAATCTTCACCGTATCCTTTGCACATGACGAATATTCGCCTAAAAGGATTGAGTTTTAAAATAACTCTTGCTAAAAACGGATTAATTGTTGTTGACATGCTTTTATGCAAGGCGGTAAAGTCCTCGTTCAATAAACTCCAGATAGCCTTTATCTCTTAAAATCTGTAACTGTTGGCGGATTTTATCTTTAATGTGCTTGTTATCTGGATGTTTTTTGCTTAATACGTTTTCGAAAGCGTAGACTTCATCAAGGGAAAATTCTTCATTCCCAAGTTCTTCAACACATTTCATGACGTCCAAAAGCCAGCCTTTTGCGTATATCTCCTTTTCTTCTCTTAAGAAAAGAGTCTTTTGCCATGTTGCAAGAACTTTATCCTTAGGCTCAACTTGGCTGTTTTTAATAAAGAATATTTTCCCTGTTTGAGGAATGCTTTTCAGTATAATATTACATCCGACCCAACCAGCACGTCGTGCAGTTTGTGCTAACGCTTTTCTTTTTTCTATTATCTCAGGAATAAAGAAGTGTTTGGGTATAACGAAAAGATTTAAAACCATAAGATTTTTTAAGTCGTAATTTAACAGAAAGAAGTTTGGATTATTGCTATCCAGCAATCTTTCAATCATGGTACTGTATGCGCCATTGACTATTTTATTTCCAAATTTATCCCTCTTGCTTTTTAATTCATAAACCTCCTTACAGTTAGAACAGAAAAAATCGGAGACAGGTTTATTGTTCGCATATTTATTGATGTCAATATTCCCGCAGTTAGGACAATAAACATGATTGCCAACCCAACTCTCAGTTAGAACTCTAATTCTTTGAGATGGATTTTTATAATCCTGGGCTAAATCTATTTGAAAGGATAGATTCATATTTCCAGATAGAGCTTTAAGTGTGGTACTTCATAGTAAGGAGTTTTCATTTTTTATCTTTCTCTGGCGGAGGGGGAGGGATTCGAACCCTCGACCCCGGTTTCCCGGGGTAAGCGCTTAGCAGGCGCCCGCACTAGGCCACTATGCGACCCCTCCTCGCCTTGTAGTATCTCAGAGCCCTGGTTGACACCTTTAATATATCATATCAACCTTGATAGCTCAAAGATATTTTAAGTCTTTAACAACCTTTCCCCTTAGCCCTCTTCCTTAAGGGTGGTGGGTGGGAATAGACAGTAAGAGAGGGATTTATATTTGCTACCAACCTCACCCCCTTAATCCCCCTCTCCTTATAAGGAGAGGGGGAGATATAAGAAAGAGGGGGCATAAGCCCCCTCTAAACACCCCCTTCCAGGTGCTGGTTAGGGGAGAGAGATAAAAAGAAATAGGGGCTACACTCTTCATGGGCTCCCTATTTGAGGGCTACTCAACGCTATGCTATGATGAGATACACATGGAAATCAACGTTCTGTTCGATGAAGGCTTCGAGGACTGCCTTGGCGCCGAATGGCTTCAGGGGATAGCCGGGGCGGTGCTGGTTGCTCAGGGTATCGGGGACGATGTCGAGATGGGGCTGGTGATTGCCAGCCAGCAAAGGGTGCAGGAGCTGAATAAGACCTACCGGGGCAAAGATAAGCCCACCGATGTTCTCGCCTTTGCCCTGCTACCCGAAACCGATACAGAGCCGGATTTATCGTTCACCGCACCGCCTGATGGGGTAAAGCACCTGGGAGAGGTGATTATCAGCTACCCGCAGGCTGTCCGACAGGCGGAGGAGCACCAGCATTCGCTAAAGAGGGAGGTGGCTATCCTCGCCATCCATGGGGTGCTTCACCTGCTGGGCTATGACCATATCGGATCTGATGAAGCAGCTTTGATGTCAGCTAAAGAGGCAGAAATACTGAAGGTGGTTGAGGCAGAGCTGTAATGAAGGTGCTGGGGATTGCCGGCAGTCCGCGGCGGGGTGGCAATACCGACCGGCTGCTGGCTGAGGTTATGAAGGGTGCCGCCAGCAGGGGGGCTGAGGCCGAGACCATCGTCCTCAATGACCTGAATATTGCTCCCTGCCAGCACTGCAATACCTGCTATGAGGCAGGCAAATGTAAGTACGATGACGATATGCAGATGGTCTACCGGAAGCTGGCCAATGCCGACCGGATTGTGCTGGCTTCGCCGATACACTTTATGGGGGTGACCGCCCAGGCCAAGACGATGATAGACCGCTGCCAGGCTCTGTGGGCTAGGAAATATAAGCTGAATCTGCCTCCCCTCGGCGACCGTCGCCGACGGAAGGGGCTGTTCGTTTCCGTCGGCGGTCTCAATAAAGCCAACCTGTTTGAGCCGGCGCTGGCTACGGCAAAGGCATTCTTTGTCACCCTGGATATAAGCTACGCCGGCGAGCTGGTCTTCCCCGGGGTAGACGATAAAGGGGATATAGCCCGGCACGGCGATGCCCTGGAGCAAGCCTATCTTGCCGGACAGAAGCTGGTAGGGGGCTAAGCCGCCGCTTTACTGCTGCGGGTGAACAGGGCGATGAATGCCAGCAGGAGCGCCCATAGCGGGACGACGACGAGCACTATTACCCCCGAGATATAGACGCCGGGCGGCGCCGCAATATGGAACATAATCAGGACTTCGTAGAGGTTGTAGCCGTACAAGGCGTTCATTACCAGATAAGAGGCTATGGAGAATAGAATCAAAAGCACCAGGGGGGCGATATAGAGCATCAACTGCCAGGCGGGCATCATGTCGCCGGCGAGTGGGGAGCCGATGAAGTGCCGCTCTCTAGCCCGGAACTGCCGCCATACCCGCCAGACATAAAACACCAGTGCCAGCACCAGTATATAGATAAATACCAGGGCTATCGTAGCTATGGTATCAATCGTCTTCCAGTGTGCCCACCAGGGTACCGATATCGGCTCAAGCTCCAGCCCTAGCAGCAGATTGGCTATACCTGGCGCTATACTGTGGCCAATGGTGCTTGCCTGGCTGTTTACCAGCACCACCACCCCCATCTGGTAGTCCGGAAGCAGAAACATATCCGTGGTGAAGTTCGGGGTGTCACCGCCATGCCAGATAAGCGAAACATCGTCACTGCCGTAACTGATGAACCAGCCCATACCATAGCCAGTCTCCTTGCCGTTTTCTTCGAACTGTGTCGCTATGGTATGGCACTCCTCGATGTCAGCCGCCGGGAAGATTTGCCCCTCGGCGGTATAGCCGCGGTTGAGGTGGGCTATGAGCCACTTGCCCATATCCTCGGCGCTGGACATTACCCAGCCGGCGGGTAGGGCGCTACGGTAGATGGACACATTGCGGGCGATAACCTGCCCGTACATCGGCTGGTGCCCGTCGGCCCGGTCCAGCTCGGCGGCTTTATCGGGGTAAAGGGTGGTGTTGTCCAGACCCAGTGGCGTAAATATCTTCTGCTCCATGTATTCCTCGAAGGTAATCCCGGTTACCCGCTCGATCAGTGCCCCCAGGAGGCAGTAGTTTATATCGGCATACTCAAACGACGAGCCCGGCGGGCGGTTGAGCCGGAGGCGGTTTACGGCATCTACCATCGCTTTAAACTCGTCTTCCCCCTGCTGGAATATCAGGGGGGCGGAGAGATTGCCCGGCAGTCCGCTCGTCTGGTTGAGCAACTGTCGCACCGTTATATCCGCTGCCTGCGGGTCATCCAGCTGGAAATCAGGCAAATACTGCTGGACGGGGGCATCCAGGTCAATCAAGCCGTCGTCCCGGAGCAAAAGCACGCCCAGAGCGGTAAACGATTTGCTGATTGATGCCAGGTCGAAGATGGTCTGGGGCGTTATTGGGGAGGGGTCGCTGAGGCTGGTAACGCCAAAGCCCTTCAGGTATATAATTTCCTCTCCCTGAACGACGACCACCGCCAGCCCGGGGATATTTTCGTCTGTCATCTGCTGGATGACATAGTCATCGATCTCCGGGTAAGCGGTGGCTGTTTCCGGGGATGATGTGCTCGGTATTTCTGCCCCGGCAGTCCGGTTGCACCCGGTAAATGCCAGGCTGGAGAGGCATACCATAGTTAGCAGAATGAGGCTGATTCTACCTGTAACCATTCTATTCACCTGTAACAGCCTCCCCTTAAGTACAGGCTAGCGTCGGGCGGTATCCATAGAAGTACGCCACTGATTATAGGCTATAAATAAGTGGAGTGACAACCTTTATTATGGAAAGCTTGTAAAAGTTCTGGCGGTGAGGTACAATGCCTCAATTCCATCAATCTCATATGGATAATAAATACAGAGGAGGTATCTAAAATGATTTTGAGATGGAGCGGTTGGAGCTTGGGCTTGACTATTTTGGGTCTCATACTAGTTGCCCTTGCCTTGATTTTTCTGCTGGTCGTTTTCCCCGTCATGGCTAAAATCCCAGCCGACTATGAAGAGGCGTATATGTTTGAGGGTTATATTATGCAGCTGAACCAGGCAACCATGTCGCTTGATGAAACCCCAACCAGCATAGAACGGCTACTGGAGGCGACCGGGACTGAGGACAATGTGCTATTACTCAAACAGGATATTAATTTCTATATTGCCGGGTCTAGCATGCTTTTAGAAGATATTTGCACCTCTGAGCTTCTGGGAGTTGATAGGTCCACTCGTGAAAACGTCCCCGGTTATGGCGATATGGATAGAAGCGGTCAATTCACTTTCCCTGGCGGAGTGGAGAAGGAAAGTTACAACTTCTGGTCTTCATCAATTATGAGCCCTCTACCTGCTCAATATATCAGTGAAGAGCAGTTTGAAGGCTTGCTGGTATACAATTTCAAGATTGACTTACAGGGTATAGATATCGGTGTTGATGAAGCGATTGGCTTGCCCCGCACGATGGACATACTGACTGAAATAAAAGTGGAACCGATAAGCGGTATACCGGTAGATACAACCACCACTACCACCATCAAAATGGATATGGGGCAGGGGCCAATGCCCGTCTATATCAACAGTATGAGTTTTACTGACGATACGGTTGCGGAGATGGTTGATACTGCCAGTAGTACGCGTAGTTTGATACTATGGGCTACGGTCTATGGCTTCTGGATAGTAATAGGCTTGGGCGCTGTTCTGACTCTGGGAGGAGTGATAGTAGCCGCCAGGTCGGATTAAACACCTGTCTGATTTATAAATCAGACAGGTGTTTAAAAGAACAGGCATACCTGAATCAGTAGAATGAGGCTGATTCTGCCTGTCATTATTCTATTCACCTGTAACAGCCTCCCCCTAAGTACAGGCTAGTTTTGTGCCGCTCCGACAAGATTGGCTATATCTTCTATTCCCTCTTCCAGCATGAATTTCTCTATGCCCTCTACGATGTCAATAGGAGCGCGGGGATTGACCAAGCTGGCGGTGCCTACCTGTACGGCGCTGGCGCCAGCCATAATGAACTCGACGGCATCTGCGGCATTAGTAATACCGCCACAGCCGACAAGGGGTAGGTCCACGGCGCTGGCTACCTTATACACCATAGCCAGCGCTATCGGTTTGATGGCTGGGCCGGATAGCCCCCCGGTTACATTGCCCAGTAGCGGTTTCCGTTTATTTATATCTATAGCCATCCCCTTTAGCGTATTTATCAGCGATATGGCGTCGGCACCGGCTTCGGCGACGGCTACAGCTATACAGGCAATATCGCTGACATTGGGTGTCAGTTTGACCAGCACCGGAAGAGAGGTTGCCTTTCGCACGGTGGCGGTTACCTTAGCCGCCGACTCGGCGCTGGCACCAAACTCGGAGCCACCGGCTTTTATGTTGGGACAACTGATGTTCACCTCGAGGGCGCTGACACCGGCCACCCCGTCCAGAAGCCCGGCTAGTTTAGCGTAATCCTCGATAGTCTCGCCGGCGATATTGACGATGACCGGTACCTGCCATTTCGCCCAGACAGGTGCCTTTTCCCGAATCAGTGCGGCGACGCCGATATTCTGCAGCCCGATAGAATTGAGCATGCCGCCGGCCGTCTCGATAAGCCTGGGCTGGGGATTACCGCCCCAGGGCTCAAGCGTCGTCCCTTTGCAGACGATAGCCCCCAGCCTCTGGATGTCAAACAGGTGGTTGTTCTCGGTGCCATAGCCAAAGGTGCCGGAGGCGGTCATTACCGGGTTTGCCAGGAGCAGACCACGCTCGTTTTTGGGTGCCAGCTGGACGGAAAAGTTCACCAGTGTCCCCCTTGCCACAAGAATTGCCTGATTGATTATAGGCTATATATAGTGGGGTGACAACCTCTTCCTGGTGAACAGCATGGGGAAGACGATATCGCTGGCACAGCAGGGAACCCAGACGGCGAGGAACAGGAAAACAAAGATGCCGAGCAGGGCTAAGAAGCTTATTGTCGTGCCCATTGCCATAACATTATGAACCAGCGACGCCCAGGTGCTTATAAAGACATGCCCGAAGTGTGGAATCTTGGTTGCCGGTTTGAGGTAACCGATGGTGATGCCGAGCAGCGCCGCCGGGTTGACTATGTACCACTCTTCAATGAAGCCGACGTGAACTTCCCGGTTGGGTAGCCCGAGCAGTGTTTCTCCCAGGTAGGGGATTAGCGAATCGCTCAGTGTGGCTATGCCGATTGAGCCGATGTAGCCGACCAGTATTATAGCCCATATCTTGCCGTTGCCATATTTTTTATAGAGTGCCGTGGTTACAATGGCACTTAATACGACGTGTGCCGGGTGCAGGACTTCAAACAGGGGTTCTGAAATGCGGGTGAAACCGGCTAGTGAATCAGAGAGGAGGATTATCACCATAACAACAATCCCGATTGCAGCCCCGAGAGCGGTAAACGGGATATGAGCCCTCAGTTCATCGATTAGATTTCTCAACATTTCCTCTACAAATCCCTCCCTGAATGCATAAAATGTTGAATAATGAACCTTAAATCAGGTCTTTTCGGCAGTTCTGGCAGTAGCCGGTGAATTCAAGCAGGTGGTCTTTTATGGCGAAGCCGGTCTCTTCGGCTAGATTGCCTTCTAGCTCAGCCATAGTGCGGCAGGAAAAATCGATAACCTTGCCACAGCCGGAGCAAATTAGGTGATGGTGGCGTTCCGGGGTGCCGATAGTGCGGGCATGACAGTCGCCGCTGGTGTGGAGTTTGCAGAGAAGCCCCAGGTTGTCCAGTAGTCCCAGGGTGCGGTAAACGGTTACCAGGCCGATGTCGGGGTAGTCCTGGTGCAGTTTATTATATAAAGCAGTCGGGGTGAGGCGGTCCTTGCTCGAGACAACCGCCTTGATAACAGAGAGCCGCTGACGAGTGAGCTTGTAGCCGTGCCGCCTTAAGGTAGCCCTTACTCTTGCTTCAGAGGTTTTCATTAGCTATCTAATTGAAAAGTTTTATCAATTAGATACTAGCAGAGCCGCCAATTGATGTCAATAGCCTTATAGAAAAAGTTAATCGACAAGGAGAATTTCTTTACGGAGATAGATAATCCGAATATTTTACCCAGGGTATTGATTATTGACGATAAATGGGATAAACTAAGGGTATGAATGGCCTGAGTACCTCGTACCGAAATTGGGCGGCCAAGCCATGGGTAGATATACCCTGGCTAGTGACCACTTGTAGGGGCGGTCAGCCAGCAGCCTTTGTCAGGCATCGGTGTCGTGCTGACTTGCCGGGCTTTTCATTGCTCTCTTGAGCAATCACTGACACAGAGACTTTCTTTCAGCTTTTCAAACCAGGGTATAGAGATAGCTTATTAATATGATGAGCTAGCAGGGGGGAGAAAGAGGTGAACACTACAAACTTTAAGATAATACGGCTCCGTCTTGAGAAAGACCACAAGCGTCTGACGGAGCAACTGGAGCAACTGAGAGCCAGCCGGCCGACGGAGAACCGGCGGGAGGGTAGTCCCTTCGGTAAAAGGGAGGAGGAGGCTACCGAGACCGCCGAGCTGGAGAATCGGATGGCTTTGGAGAAGCGCATATTAGGCCAGCTAGCTGAAGTAGATAACGCCCTGGCTGAGTTTGAAAAGGGAAACTATGGCATATGTGAGAGCTGTGGTCAGCCCATAGATATGGATCGTCTGGAAGCACTGCCTCAGGCAACGCTGTGTATGAGCTGTAAAACGGCTCAATCAAAGAATGCTAAGACTAAGTAGCCCTAAGGTTGCCTGGCGGCAGAAAGCCGCCTTCTTCCTGGTTGCGTTGCTGGTAGCCTCTGTTGACCAGCTCAGTAAACTCTATATAGAGTTGAATCTTGCTGTAGGCGAATCACTACCCGAGACAGGTTTTTTTCGCCTCACCCACGTCCGTAATACCGGAGCCTCCTTTGGTCTATTTCAGGACCAATCCCTGGTGCTGGCGATAGTCAGCATAATCGGCATCGGCATCTTGCTCTACCTGATTCTCTTCATGTACCGCCGGTTCCATTTTTTGAGCACCGCCTCTGTGAAAATATCGCTGGGGCTTATGCTCGGTGGCATGGTGGGTAACCTGATTGACCGGCTGAGTTCCGGCTACGTTACCGATTTCATCAATTTCAGTTTCTGGCCGGCGTTTAATATCGCTGACTCGGCGGTAGTCGTCGGTGCTGTAATCCTGGCTTACTCGCTCCTTCGCTTGGCTAAAAGCGACGAGCTCTCGGATGGAAAAAACATATAGATTTACTGCTGACAAGTCGGGAAGCCGCCTGGATATTTTTGTCTCCGGAAGGCTCCCGGAGCTGTCCCGAACATATATCCAGAAGCTAATCGCCGATGGCTATATCACGGTTAATAACCGGGCGGTCAAAGCCAGTTATAAAGTCAGTGCCGGCGACCGCCTGACGGTTACCATTCCGCCACCGATACCCACCACTCTGGCGGCGGAGGATATCCCATTGAATATCGTCTATGAAGACGAGGACCTTCTGGTAATAGACAAGCCGGCCGGTCTCACCGTTCACCCGGCACCGGGGAGCACCAGCCATACCCTGGTAAACGCCCTTCTAGCCCGTTTCACCGACCTGCCCACCGGTGATGATTTAGTGCGGCCGGGCATCGTTCACCGTCTGGACAAAGGCACCTCGGGGCTGATGCTGGTAGCTAAGAACAGGGTCGCCCTTAATAAGCTGGCCAGCCAGTTCAAGGCTCGCTCGGTAGCGAAAGCCTACCTGGTACTGGTCAAAGGGCACCTGTCCCCGGAAAGCGGCTTTATAGATGCACCCATCGGGCGCGACCCCCGTAACCGCAAGCGTATGGCGGTGGTGAACGAGGGGCGGCAGGCTCGCACCGGATACCAGGTGATCAAGTACACCGGTGATTGCACCCTGCTTGAAGTCAGGCTGGAGACCGGCCGCACCCACCAGATAAGGGTTCACCTGTCGGCTATCGGCTATCCGGTGGTCGGTGATACCACCTACGGGGCGAAGTCGCCCTTTTTATCGCGGCAGTTTGTTCACGCCTGCCGTCTGGGGTTCAGATTGCCCTCCAGCGGGCAATACGTGGAGTTTAAGTCCGAACTGCCAACCGACCTGG
>DAOUDM010000020.1:0-5976 GCA_034431095.1 Dehalococcoidales bacterium
GCCTATGGAGATGACCAAGGAACAGATGGAGACAATGTGGCAGACCATGCACTCCGAGTGCCAGGAGCTAGGCATTTCTGTTATTACCGGTCATACCGCCAGGTATGAAAACTGCCACTATCCCATGGTCGGCGGCGCCACCGTGGTCGGCATCGGTGAGATAGAGGATTATGTTACTCCGGCTTTTATTCAGGCGGGAGACGAGATAATCATCACCAAGGGGCCGGCTATCGAGGCGACCGGCATCTTTGCCGCCATGTTCCCACAGCTCATCGAGCGGGAGTTCGGCGCCGATTTCCGCAGGCGTGCCGAGCAGGTATTCTATAAGATGTCGGTGGTGAAAGACGCCATGACTGCCATAACCGTCGGCATCCGGCAGGACGGCGTTACCGCCATGCACGATGCTACCGAGTGTGGCGTCTGGGGCGGGCTCTATGAGCTGGCGGAGGCGGCCGGTCTCGGGGTCATGGTGGAGCAGGAAAAGATAGTCGTTGCCGACTGTATCACCGAGATATGCAGTTATTTCGGTATCGACCCCTATGCCTCCATCAGCGAGGGGACGCTGATTATCGCCTGCCGTCCGCACAAAGCCGGGGAGGTGGTGCGGGTTTTGTCTCAAGAAGGCATCTGCTCTTCCATCGTCGGCGAGTTTACCCCGCCGGAGAGGGGGATGGTGCTGGTTAAGGGTGGACGGGAGGAGAGGCTGGAACACCCCATTGTCGACCCCTTCTGGAACGCTTTTTACGACGCCCTAAAGAAATACAAGCCTTAGGGAGCAAAAAGTCGAGCATGTTGGCTCAGTTCTTTATCACATTCAAAGATTACCTTATCGAGGTATTGCCCTTTCTGGCGATAGGTCTCTTCCTCAGCGGCCTGGTAAACGAGTTCATCCCTGCCGGCTGGGTGGAAAAACACCTCGGCGGCAGGGGTATCAAGCCGTTACTCTATGCCACCATCGCCGGGACAATCCTCCCCATCTGCTGTATCGGCTCCCTGCCGGTAGCAGTGAGCCTGTATCAGAAGGGAGCTAGATTGGGGCCTGTCCTGGCTTTCCTGGTGGCGACTCCGGCAACCTCCATAACCGCTCTCCTGGTTAGCTATTCATTGCTGGGGATAAAGTTTACCGCCTTTCTCTTCTTTGCCGTGATATTGATGGGCTTGCTTATGGGCTTTATCGGCAACTTTATCCGGTTCAAGCCCAGAGCCTTCGCCTGTTCTAGTGAACAGAAGGCTACCGACCCGGTCTGCGGCATGAGTGTGGATGTAAGCAAGGAGACCAAAACGGAGTACGGCGGCAAGGTCTATTATTTCTGCTGCCGTTCCTGCCAGCAGAAGTTCGAAGGCAGTCCGGAGGAGTTTGTAGGGACTGGCTCCAATCGTATTGCCCACCGGATGAAACATGTTTTCAGGTATGCTTTTGTCGATATGGTTCGGGAGATTGGCCCCGAACTGCTCCTGGGGCTGGCTCTGGCGGCTCTGGTGGGGGCGCTGGCACCGGTAGGGGAATTCGTCGGCAAATACTTTGGCGGTGGCCTGGGCTATGCCTTTAGCCTTGTCTTTGGTATGATGATGTATATCTGCTCCACCGCCAGCGTCCCCCTGGTTCACGCCTTCATATCGCAGGGGATGAATATCGGCGCCGGCATGGTGATGCTGATAGTCGGCCCGGTTACCAGCTGGGGGGCTGTCCTGGTCTTGAGGAAAGAGTTCGGCGGCAGGGTCCTGCTCGTTTATCTGGTGACCATCAGTGTTGCCGCCTTGACTTTGGGTTATCTATTTTCGATAATATAATAGATGGAGGATTGACGTTGTTGACCGTTAATAATGCCGGGCTGGTAGATAAGATACTGAGCCTGAAGCAAGAAAAGAGGGCGGTTATCCTGGCTCATAACTATCAGCTGGGCGAGGTTCAGGATATAGCCGACTTTGTCGGCGATTCCCTGGAGCTGAGTCAGAAAGCAGCCCAGAGCCAGGCTGAGGTAATCGTCTTCTGCGGGGTTCACTTTATGGCTGAGACGGCCTCTATCCTGTGCCCCGGTAAGACGGTCTTGCTGCCGGAGGCGTCTGCCGGTTGCCCTATGGCTGATATGATAACCGCCGAGAAGCTGAGGGAGAAAAAGAGGGAACTGCCGCAGGCGGCTGTCGTTTGCTATATTAACTCGACGGCGGAGGTCAAGGCGGAGTCGGATGTCTGCTGTACCTCGGCTAATGCCGTAGCGGTGGTGAATAGTCTGGACAGCGAGCAGATACTGTTCGTCCCCGACCAGTTTCTGGGCCACTACATTTCAACCAGGGTAAAGAAGCAATTTTTCTTCTGGCCTGGCTTCTGCCCGACCCATGTCCGGATACTGTCTGAGTATATACTTCGGCTTAAGGAAGAGTATCCCCGGGCTAGGGTGGTGGTGCACCCGGAGTGCCGGCCGGAGGTTATTGCTCTGGCAGACGAGGTGCTAAGCACCGGGGGTATGTGCCGCTATGCCCGGCGGGAGGACGTCACCCAGATGATAGTGGGCACGGAAGTGGGTATAATATACCGCCTCAAGAAAGAGAACCCGAAAAAGCAATTTATACCCGCCTCCGAGCAGGCAATCTGCCCCAATATGAAGCTGATTACCCTGGAGAAGATACTGCACTCTCTAGAGACGATGTCTCCCGAGGTCAGGGTGACTGAAGGGATTCGGCTGAGGGCTCGGGCGGCTGTAGACAGAATGCTTGAGGTGGCATAGGGGGCAGGATGGGTAAAGCGGCAGATGCTACGTACGTCGTCCTCTTTATTACTACCGAGGCGGATGAGGAAGCCCAGCTGATATCCCGGGTACTGCTCGAGCAGAAGAAAGCGGCTTGTGTCAACATCGTGCCCGAGGTCAGCTCTCTCTTCTGGTGGCGGGGCAAGATTGACTCGTCCCGGGAAAGCCTGCTGGTGGTTAAGACCAGGGCGTCGCTGGTGGACGAGATTGTGCAACTGGTCAAGAGGATTCACTCCAGCGATGTCCCGGAGATAATCGCCCTGCCTATCGTCGGCGGCAGCCGGGATTATCTGGACTGGGTGGGGAAAGAGCTGGAGGATAAGGAATAGCGGTTTTTTTACCTCATTTTGAACTGAACAACCGGAGCGAGTTACTGTTTTGTTCAAGCGATTGAGAGAAGATATTAACACGGTGTTTGCCAAAGACCCGGCGGCTAGGAGCACAGCCGAGGTCCTCACCTGCTACCCCGGCCTGCACGCTTTATGGCTGCATCGTGTCGCCCATTTCTTGTGGCGGCACCGCCTCCGGTTTATAGCCCGCTTGCTGTCCCACTTCGGTCGCTTCCTGACCGCCATTGAAATCCACCCCGGAGCCAGTATCGGCCGGCGTTTCTTTATTGACCACGGGGCTGGGGTGGTCATCGGGGAGACGACAGAGATCGGTGACGACGTCCTTATGTACCAGGGGGTGGTGCTGGGGGGTACCAGCCTGGAGAAGGGTAAACGCCACCCTACTATCGGTAATAATGTGGTCATCGGCACCGGAGCGGTGGCTCTGGGTGCCATAACTATCGGGGATGGCGCCAGGGTCGGCTCGGGTTCGGTGGTTATCAAATCGGTGCCGCCTGGGGCTACCGTGGTCGGCATCCCGGGCCGGGTCATAGACGAACACCGAAAACCGGCTGTCGACCTGGAGCACGGAAGACTGCCCGACCCGGTAGCCGAGGCTATCAGACTGGTCTTGAGCGAGCAGGCTAACCTGGAAAAGCGCCTCAAGGAGCTAGAGAGCAAGTCCGGGATAGCAGTCCCCAGGGATGAGCTGAAAAAGAGAATAAGAGAGATTATGGAGGAGTTCGGCCAGGGAGGTTGAGATGGTCAAGAAGAGGGTAACACTTACCTTCCCCCAGGAACTGCTTTTAGAGCCCATTATCTATACCATGGGTCACCAGTTCAATCTGGTAACCAATATCCACCTCGCCGATATCACCGAGGACAAAGGCTGGCTGGTGCTGGAGCTGGAGGGTGACGAAAAGCGCATTGAAGAGGGGCTGGCATGGGTTATGGCTAAGGGGGTTCGGGTGAGCCAGTGACCGGGATGTGATATAGGTATTAGAGGGCGAAACCTGTTACAATGACTCTTGCCTTAATTCGAACACCACGGGGTTATCCGGGTCGGGGCAGGCGACGGTGGCTTTCTTCGGGTCCTTTTCCCAGGGGAATGAGCCACCGAACTGCAGGACCTCGGCAAAAGGAAAGAGGGTATGGAACGCCCAGGAGCACATTCCCGGCGGAGTGCTCTGCCCGATTGTAAACTCGTCTCCGATTTTATGCCCGGCCTCGCAGGTTCCCTTCTGGGATATGACTTTAGCTATTACTTCGTCCATCCCGTTCTCCTGCTGCAGATGCTTCTATAATCTATAAAAAGTGGTACCCCTGGGGCGACTCGAACGCCCGACACGCGGTTTAGGAAACCGCTGCTCTATCCACCTGAGCTACAGGGGCATAATTTGTAGTAATATTATTTACCTTTATGGTGGAGATAGGGGGATTCGAACCCCCGACCTCTGCGATGCGAACGCAGCGCTCTCCCAGCTGAGCTATACCCCCAGATTGCCATTATAGCACAAGCAATGATGTTTATTAACCCTGTACTATTGGCTTTGGCATATAGCCCTCTCTTTCTTGTCAGCTATAGCCATTATTGCTATACTGTTTGCGTTACCTAGTGGATTGAAACGATGGAGTTTGAAACCATTATCGGGCTTGAGGTGCACGCCCAGCTGATGACCGGGAGCAAGATGTTCTGCCGCTGCAGCACCGACTATGCCGGTGCCACCCCTAACACCTATGTCTGCCCCGTCTGCCTCGGTATGCCCGGCGTACTGCCGACCATAAACCAGCAGGCGGTGGAATACACCTTAATGACCGCCCTGGCGTTGAACTGCACCATCTCAGAATCGACCAAGTTTGACCGCAAGAACTACCCCTACCCCGACCTGATGAAGGGCTACCAGATTTCGCAGTACGACAACCCCGTCGGCTATCAGGGGTGGCTTAATATTGAGGTTGATGGCCGTAAGAAGCGGGCGGGCATAACCCGGGTTCACCTTGAAGAGGATGTCGCTAAGCTTTTGCACCGTGCTTCGGCAGACGGAGGAGACTATAGCCTGGTCGATGTCAACCGCTCCGGAGTGCCCTTGATGGAGATTGTCGGCGAACCGGATCTGCGCTCCCCCAAGGAAGCCAGGGAGTATCTGGTGAAGCTGCGCAGTATACTGCAGTACCTGGGGGTAGCCACGGCTAATATGGAGGAGGGCAGTTTCCGCTGTGATGCCAATATCAGTATCCGCCCCGAGGGCAGTGTCGAGTCTCTAGCCAAGGTCGAGGTCAAGAATATGAACAGCTTCAAGGCTGTCTATCGGGCCCTGGCTTATGAAGAGGAGAGACAGAGACAGGCAGTCGCCCGGGGTAAGAGGCTTATTCAGGAGACCAGGGGTTGGGTGGAGGAGGGGGGGAAGACCGTTTCCCAGCGTAGCAAGGAGTATGCCCACGATTACCGCTATTTCCCCGAGCCGGACCTGCCGCCGCTGGTAATAGACTGTAAGCGGGTGGAGGAGTTGAAGGCAAAACTGCCGGAGCTACCGGAAGCCAGGCGCGACCGATTCATGGCGGAATATGGACTGCCTCTCTATGACGCCAACCTGCTTACCGGCTCCCGGGCGATGGCTGACTACTTTGAGGACTGCTTGAAGGTAGAGGAATACCGTAAATTGCCCCGGGATAAAGGGGCTAAAGAGGTAAGTAACTGGCTTCTGGGAGAAACCAGCCGTATAATGAATGATAATAACATAGATATTGTTGAATTTAGAGAAAGGGTCAGTCCTGAACGATTTATCAGATTATTGACCTTGGATGCAGAAGGTGCTGTTAGTACTGCCAGTTCCAAATCTGTGCTTTGGGAAATGTTTGATACCGGGAAAGCCCCCGATGATATTATTACTGAGCGGGGG
>DAOUDM010000021.1:0-45137 GCA_034431095.1 Dehalococcoidales bacterium
CTACCTTACTGATGGCGTGTTGAAAAAATGTATAGGTACCTAGTGGGCCAGGTATAGACTGAGATTGTTAGTACGCTGCCATTGAGATGACGAGTTAGGGTAATAAAGATGATGCGATGCTGTAGGTAAGAGTATAAACCATGTAAAATCGTTCCTTTTTTACTCTGATTTCTCGGGATTTATTTAGCTTTGATTATGAGTCGTTTTTAGGCGGACCTTTTTTACAAACGATGAACAATCCGATGAAATGTTTGATAAGGTTAAAAAGGTTCCTTTTTGACTCAAGGTAACAAAAGCTTAAAATGTTAACTTCTGATTAACCCGGGACCGGCAATGGAGTCCTTCGGATTACTGACTATTGACGATGAGATAAAGGCTGAGATAATAAGGCTCTGAACATACCCGAAGTGCAATGGTAATGCGGCATGTTGATAGGGAAGGATGATACGCTACCTTGACTAGGTGCTGCAAAACTTCCTATACTGGAAAGGGATACATGAAGCAGAGAGTTGAGGATTTAGCACACTGACTAGTTCAATACCGCTCCCAGTCGAGATTGTAAACAGGCCCGCTCAACTCACTGCCTCCGTTCGTGAGCTGGCAGGCTCACATATCATCGCCCTGGATACGGAATCTAACAGCTTCCACCATTACCCCGAGCAACTCTGCCTCATTCAGATCGCCTCTCGTCATAAAGTATACATCATCGATACGATATCTCTTCATGATCTCGCCCCTCTTAGAGACGTTCTGTCAGATGTGTCCATCAAGAAAGTCATTCACTCTGCAGACTACGATATGCGTAGTCTTGACCGGCATTCTGGACTTCATATCCGCAACGTATTCGATACCAGCATAGCTGCTCGCTTCACCGGCATCACCCGGCTAAGTTTGGAAGCCCTAACCAGAGATTTGCTGGGTATCACCATTAATAAGAGCAAGCGACTCCAGCGAGCTGACTGGGGGCGGCGTCCGCTCTCTGCCGAAGCCCTTGAGTATGCCGCTACCGACGTCCATCACCTCATAGCCTTGAAAGAGATTTTAGAACAACAGCTCCGAACCTTGGGACGGGAAACGTGGGTTGACGAAGAATGCACTAGAATTGAAGAGGTACGATTTACGGCACCAAATCTGGAGACAGCATACCTCTACGTCAAGGGATCCAAATACCTAGATGGGCGCGAACTTGCTGTACTCCAGAGCCTTGTCATATTCCGTGAAGAAGAGGCACGACGCCAGCATCGCCCATTATTCTTCGTACTACCTGATGCTACCCTTGTCTTCCTTGCCACTAATCTTCAAGCGGACCTCTCAGAAGTACCAGGACTTGGGCAGACTGGGTTGAAACGGTTCGGACAGGGCCTCCAACAGGCACTGCACAACGGCATAACTGCTCCACCAATACAACGATCGCCTCCCACCAAGTTCGTACGTACCAGCAAAGAGGAGGTCAAGCGCCTGAGGCACCTCAAAGAATGGCGAACATCACTAGGCTCCAGACTTTCTCTGGATCCCTCCCTTCTCTGGCCTTTAACCAGCCTCGAACGGATTGCCAAAGCGCCTGACACTTTAAGCGTTGAGATTAGCTCCGATAACATCCGTCACTGGCAACGCGATGTTGTTGCCTCCTCTCTCCAAGCTTGCCTAAGACAATGACGTGCGTGTAAACTTGGGGCATGATTCACGTAACCCACGCCATCACGATTGACGAAAGCGAGATCCAAGAGTACTTTGTTCGTGCCTCAGGGCCTGGTGGGCAGAACGTCAACAAAGTCGCCACCGCTGTGCAGCTTCGTTTTGACGTGGCTAACTCACGCTCCTTGCCCGAGGAAGTTCGGATACGCCTCATCTCGCTGGCTGGTAACCGGATTACCGAAGATGGCATACTTATTATCGACGCTCGACGATTCCGTACTCGGGGACGGAATCGTGAAAATGCAACCGAACGGCTTGTGGAGTTGATCCGCAATGCTGCACAAAGACCAAAAATCCGTCGCAAGACAAGACCGACATTGACATCAAAGATACGTCGGTTAACGAGTAAGCGTCGCGGCGCTGATAGTAAACGCCTACGGGGGCCTGTTCATCCCAACGATGAGTAACCACTAGGTGTCGAAATCGTTTTGCAAAATTAGGTCTGGTGTTTTCCGCAACGTTGCTGTCATGGTAAAGCTTGGCGCTCAAGCGAGTTAGCAACTTGCAAGCAACACCTCAGATTGTGTTATATGAAGAGGTGAAAAAGATCTAACCCTAGCAACAATCGCTTATTAAGTGTGATTAGATACAAGGAGAGAGGCTCTCCCAGGCGAATTAGGAGAGCCTCTAAAATCAAAATCTAGCCCCTTTCCGAGCTTTTTACAGGGGTTAGGTCTTATTGGGGATAAAGAGAAGGAGGGCAGTCTCTAAAACTGCCCTCTGTTTGATATATCGCATACCCTGTTTATTATATCCCGAAAAGATCAAACTCCATTTTGCGAAGCCTTTCCTCATCCTCCGGGAATACCACTTTGGTAACATACCTCAGTGGCTCTTTGTCGGTAGGCTGTTTTGGTTGAGGATGGTCGTCCAGTAAGTGTATTGCCTCTTTTAGATGATTGCCAGTGACACCGATATAAACCTCAGTAGTCGCCAGACTTGAGTGTCCAAGTAGCTCCTGTACTGCTCTCAAGTTGGCTCCCCTCTCGACCATCCGCTCTGCAAAGGCGTGCCTCAAGTCGTGGGGCTTTAGTTCTGGCGCGCCTGCCAGTTTCCCGTACTTCTTGACCGCCCAGTAGACAGCTTTCCGTGAGGCTCCGACTGCCGGGGCGGCCTTATCCTTGCCGGCACAATAAGGCTTTAGAATGGCGGACAATGTCTCACTTAGCGGGATTGTTCGCTCCCGGCCTCCCTTACCTTTTAGCCGTATGGCCGTCTCCCCCACGTCACCGACCTTGAGGCTGACCACTTCTCCCCTACGCAAGCCAGCCTGGGCCATAAGTGAAAGCATTAAGTAGGCCCTAGGATCGTCTTTTGCCAGTTGGAGTACCCTGTCCACTATTCCAGGCTCTATATACTTCGGCTGCCTATGCGGGACTTTGATTGCAAATTTCAATTCCTCTCCCCGCCACTGGTGAAAACCCTTGAGGGCGGCCCGATATACCTTCAGGGTGTTGGGGTCGACCTCCTGTTGTCTCAGGTGCGCCAGGAATTGGTTTGATAGCTGAAGGGTAGGCTCCTGCCCGTCAAGTATCCTCTGGTACAACAGCAGTACCCCGGTATAGCGGTAGATGCTATGCTTGCACAGAGAGCGCTGGTAGAATCCGAACCTCTGGTATGTCCCAAGTTCGCCATGAAGCTCGCCGGTGAGTTGCTCCCCCTTTGGAGCCTTTCTCCTTGTCTTGAATGGTGGCATCTCCCTTTCTCCCCCGCTCCCCCTCCCCCCAGAAGGGATTAGAACGACCCCGGGGGGATTTGAACCCCCGATCTCCACCGTGACAGGGTGGCATGTTAGACCGCTACACCACGGGGCCATGATAAGTCAGTCTTATGGCTTATAGTCTGCCCTTCAGACAAGATAAGTCTAGCAATGATAAAGGGTTGTGTCAAACTGGCATCCGTTATGGTTGTTTGACCCATGACCCGGTGAAAGGGGTGTGTAATGTGTATAGAGTATACAGCAGAGCAAGCGTTGTCGCTATCTTTTATTGTGTGGTATAATAGCCAATAAAGTAGAAGAGGTAATAAGTGGCAACCGGAAGCGTAAAGGAATCAAAGACAAGAAAAAAGACGACTGAGAAAGCACCGACGGCGAAGGAAGACAAGAAACAGCGCGATTTTGAAATGGTGCTGGTAATCAACCCCGAGGCTGATGGGGAGAAGTTTGACTCTATATTGGATAATATAAACCAGCTTATTACCGGTCTGGGCGGCGAGGTTTCCGATGTTGAGCAGTGGGGTAAAAGAAAACTGGCTTACCCTATAAAAGGCTTGGCGGAGGGCAACTATGTGTTAACGCGTTTTAAGATGGAGCCATCCCGAAACAGGGAACTGGAAGCAAAGCTTAAAATTTCCGAGGATGTGGCAAGACATCTGTTGGTGAGATTGGGTAGCTGAGTATTTGTACCTGTCTGGCAGAGACAAAGGAGATTTGGAGGAATGGCAAGCCTGAATAAAGTGATGATTATCGGCAATGTTGGCAATGAACCCGAAATGCGCTTTACCCCTAATGGCAACCCGGTAACCTCATTCCGGGTTGCTACCAACAGAATCTACACTACCTCTGAAGGTGAACGAAAGCAGGAAACGGACTGGTTTACGGTGGTTGCCTGGAATAAACTGGCTGAGCAGTGTAATCAGTTTCTGGGTAAAGGCAGACTGGTCTACGTCGAGGGCAGGATGCACAACCGTAGCTGGGAGGGCCAGGATGGGCAAAAGCATTACCGGACCGAGGTAGTGGCTAACAGGGTGACCTTCCTTGACCGACAGGCATCGGCATCACTTCCCGGGGAGAAGGTTGATGATACTGAAGCCGGGGAGAAGGTTGTTGATACTGAAGCCGAGGAAGTGGCGCCTGACGATATTATGGAGTAGGAGATAGATAACAAGTGGCTAGACGAACGGCTACCAAAACAAAGAGCAAAACGAGAACATGGAGGGGTGGGGGTAAATATGTACCCAGGCGCCGGGTTTGTTCCTTTTGTGCCGGTAAGATTAAAGAAATAGACTATAAGGATACTTCTATGTTCGGTAGATATATTTCAGATAGAGGCAAGATTGAGCCGCGCCGTAGAACCGGTACCTGTGCCAAGCACCAACGCGCTCTGGCGGTAGCCATAAAGAGGGCGCGGCACCTGGCAATGCTGCCCTTTGCCCCGGAACACATTCATAAGATGGGAGACATTACTGCACTAAGCTATTCCAACATTAAGGCCGAGCAAGGGCCTGAGCCGAAGGCAGTTGAGACTGCCGAACCAGTAGCAGAGACAGAAAGTTCCTGAATGACCTGGCTGGGTAGAGGTGATTCGGGGTTAGTAAGACTAAAAGCGGTAAGAGACACCGGGATGGCAGAACCGGTCGGGTTTCTTAAAATCGCCTCTCAAGCAAACGTACGAGAGGCGATGAAGCTGTAATAGAAGAAGATATTCAATATACTAGGAGTCTATAGTGCCGAAAAGGACCTATCAACCGAAGAGTATCCCCAGAAAGCGGGAGCACGGCTTTTTAGCCAGGATGAGTTCGCGCGGCGGTCGGGCTGTATTAAAAGCCAGGCGTCTCAAGGGGCGGAAGCGATTGACTGTAGTGTGATGCCAGCGATAAATTTCAACGGCATCGGCTGTCTTATGTCTGATTACCACCCTGTCAGGTCATCCTTGATAAAAGATTCCTATGCCAGTAATATTAGGATGTCAACGGAGAAAAAGAAGTACCTTACCAAACCCAGCCAGTATGCCCTGGTTCACAGCCGGGGTAGTTCCTGGAGCAGTAATCTGCTGGTGATGAAGGCACTGCCTAGCGGGCTCGACTATTATAGATGTGGCTTTGTTGTCAGCAAGAAAGTCGGTAAGGCGGTAGCGAGAAACAGGGTAAAGCGTTTGTTGCGTGAAGTTGTGCGGCAAATGCCCATTAGGCCGGGTTGGGATATTGTTTTTATCGCTCGCCCTGAGGCGGAAAAATCCGACTTTGCCGAGCTCAAGAGCCTGGTCTGGAGATTGGTATCTAAAGCTAAATTGCTTGCGGAGAATTATGAAGAAAATTGTCTTAGCCCTAATTAGGCTGTACCAGTTAACGATATCGCAGGTTATACCGCCGTCCTGCCGTTTTACCCCGACCTGTTCACAGTACACCTACGAAGCTATCTCACGGTTCGGAATTTTTAAGGGGATATGGCTGGGAGCGAAGCGGCTGGCTCGCTGCCACCCTATGCGCAGTGGCGGTTATGACCCCGTCCCCGGTCAATCCTGACCTGAATAGGTTTTATTGGCAGTAATATGAAAAGACATAGCAGAATATTAACAGGGAAGATACTGATACTACTCGCCTTGCTTGTTGGCGGGCTGGCGATTACCGGCTGTGTTGGCGGCACCGGGCAGGTAGCCTGGTCGGGGGCGACCATAGCTTACGGCAATATTTATGTCGGTTCTCTGGGGAAGATGGTAGCCCTCGAGACCTTAGATGGTGATTCTTTATGGGAAGAGACCATCGAGACTGAAGGCTCGTCCGGTGGTTTTGGCTGTGCCGTGCCGGCTATGTCAGTCGCCATATATGGCAATACGGCAGTTGCCGGGGAACTGGTATATGCCGGCGGCTATGACGGTAAGGTCTATGCCTACACCGTTGATGATGGGGCTTCGCGATGGATCTATCCCCGGAGCGGTAATCTCGACTCTGTTATTATTGGCGGGACGGTGGTAAGCCAGGGCAGACTCTATTTCAGCACGGCTAAGGGGGTGGTATATGCCCTGGACGCCGTTAACGGCGATTATATATGGGACTATGATATCGGGGAAGACATCTGGGCGACACCGGCTATTAACGGCGATACCCTCTATATCGGCACTTTCGATAAGAAGCTTTACGCTATAGATATTAATACAGGCGAAGAGAAGTGGCAACAGCCTTTCGAGACCGGAGGGCCCATTATATCGACATCGGTGGTCTATGATAACACCGTCTATGTTGCCTCCTTCGATAGGCATATATATGCCCTTAACGAGGAAAATGGCGAGCTGCTTTGGCAATATACCGGGGCGGATGGGGGCGAAGACGGGCCTGAGAAGTGGTTCTGGGCAAGCCCGGTGATTCATAACGGTAACATCTATGCCGCCAATATGGACGGCAAGGTCTATGTCCTGGATGCTGGCAGTGG
This sequence comes from Dehalococcoidales bacterium, assembly GCA_034431095.1. Lineage (GTDB taxonomy): Bacteria > Chloroflexota > Dehalococcoidia > Dehalococcoidales > W693 > W693. The sequence goes on from DAOUDM010000021.1 coordinate 6,845, forward strand.
TAGTTTTATAACCGCAATTGACCTGGGTAATGCCATATCCTCGACGCCGGTAGTGGTCGGCGACGAGGTTTTTGTCGCCACCGAAGAGGGCAAGATATTTTCCATAGATACCACCAGCCATCGAGAAGAAGTGGTGCGAGACCTGGGGTTAAGAACACTGGCTCCTCTAGCCGCCGGTGATGGCATTATCTATGTCCATACCCAGGAAGAAGAAGCAATATACGCCCTGAATATCGAGACGGGGACGATAATCTGGGATACCCCGTTGGATAGTGAGTGAGGTAGCTTAGTTGGATATCGGAGCCATATGGGACCTGATTATTCTACAGCCGATGATAAACGTCGCCATCGGGCTGTCCGATATCCTCTTCAGTAGCTTCGGACTGACCATTATTGCCCTGACTATTGTTATTCGCGGGGTGATGTTTCCACTCACCCGAAAACAGCTTAATGCCACCAAGGCTATGCAGAGCCTCCAGCCGAAAATAGCCGAACTGCAGAAGAAACACGGTAAGGACAAGCAGAAGCTGGCGCAGGAGCAGATGAAGCTGTATAAGGAGTCGGGGGTGAGCCCCACCGGTTGCCTGGTGCCGATGCTGATTCAGATGCCCATCTGGATAGCCCTTTACCAGGCGATTATACGAATATTAGCCGTAGACCCGCAGAGCTTCTTGAACCTATCCCGATATCTGTACGACTGGCCGATAGTCTATTCGGCATTGCCATTACAGCAGCATTTCCTGTGGATGAACCTGGCAGACTCTGATTTCTTCCTGGCAATACTGGTCGGTGCTTCTATGTGGGCGTCGCAGAAGATGACCACACCGGTCACCACCGACCCCAAGCAGCAGGCACAGGGCCGGACAATGCTGATTATGATGCCGCTTATGTTTACCTTCCTCTCCCTGTCGTTCCCCAGTGGCCTGGCACTATACTGGGTAGTGTCCAACCTGATAACCATCGCCATGCAGTATTTTGTCACCGGTAACTGGGGAGGACTGGCAGGGCTGATTCCGGCCAGGTTTAAGAAAGCAGGCGGCAGGGATAAAAAGCTAAAGAAACGTATCGCTGAGGTAGAGCAGGTGGCTCCGGCGAGCGAGGCTCTGCAGGCTGATATTGTAGAGACCGAAAATGAACAGGAAGAAGGGGTAGGCGATGAAAGAGGTGGAGAAAAGCGCCAAGACAGTGGCGGAGGCTATCGAGATAGCCTTAGAAGAATTAGGCGCCGACCGAAGGGAAGTAGAGGTAGACGTCCTAAGCGAAGGTAGCCACGGTGTCTTTGGTATAGGGGCTGAGGAAGCCAGGGTAAAGGTAAGGCTGGTTGAACCGGTGGTAACCGAGGAAGCCGCCGAGCTATCGCCGGATGATGTAGCCGAGGTTGCCCGGGATATACTGGAGACGGTTCTGGAAAAGGCAGGGGTAACGGCTACAACTACCTATCGGGTTGATACCGCTGTTCAGGAAGCCGAGAGAACGCCGCCTCCAATCGTCTTTGATGTCGAGGGTGAAGACCTGGGCATATTAATCGGGAGGCGGGGGCAAACGCTAGCCTGCCTGCAATATATTGTCCGGCTTATAGTAGGCAACCGGATGAAGACCGTGACGCCGCCGATAGTTATTGATGTCAATGGTTACAAGCAGCGACGCTACCAATCATTACAGGAGCTGGCACAGCGTATGGCGGAGGAGGTTGAGGCTAACGGCGAGCCGTTTGCTCTGGAGCCGATGCCAGCCTATGAGAGGCGTATTATCCACCTGGCCCTGGCGGAACACCCCAGTGTTACCACCCAGAGCACCGGTGTTGGCGAAGCCCGCAAGGTGGTCATTATGCCCCGCGAGCAGTAGCTGCATCCGGGAAATGGTAGCAACCAAGTGGCTGAAGAAGCAAACTTTCTTGATTTATTATTAAGTGTATGATAGCCTTTATCAGGAAAAGGCGGAGACGGAGACGAGTAAGGGGAGCAGTCGGTAGCCAGCGAGTCTGGTATGGTGAGAGCAGATAGACCAGTCCCTCTGAAAATCGCTCCCGAGCTACCAACCAAAAGGTGACCGGAAGCCACTGAGTAGGCTTGGTCGGTCGTGTCAGCCGTTATAGTGATAGGGCATGAATGTGCCTTAACGAGTGCCCTCGCATTACTGGCGGGGGAAGCGGGGTGGTACCGCGGGTATAAAAGTCCCGTCCCCAAAGGACGGGACTAACTATTTTTGAAAGGGCCTGGAGCAATGTTTAAGCCGGTGGCAAGCAGGGTAGATTTCCCACAGCTGGAAAAGGGAATACTGGAACTGTGGCGGGAGAAGAACGTCTTTCAGCGTAGCCTGGAAGCCCGTCGAGACGGGAAACGTTTTAACCTCTACGAAGGACCGCCGACGGCTAATGGCAGCCCGGGCATCCACCACGTGCTGTCGCGGGTGTTCAAGGATGTCATACCACGCTATAAAACGATGAAGGGCTATTATGCGCCGCGTATCGCCGGCTGGGATACCCACGGCTTGCCGGTAGAGCTGGAGGTGGAAAAGGAACTGGGCTTCTCCAGCAAGGCCGACATCGAGAAATACGGCATTGATAAGTTCAACGACCGCTGTCGGCAGAGCGTATTCCGTTACCTCAAGGAGTGGAACAGCCTGACCGAGCGCATCGGCTTCTGGCTAGACCTGGAACACCCGTATATTACTATGGATAATACCTATATTGAAAGTGTCTGGTGGGCGATAAAACAGATGTGGGATAAAGGGCTGGTCTATCAGGGGTACAAGGTAACCCCCCACTGCCCCCGCTGTGTCACCTCCCTCAGCTCCCACGAGGTCGCACTGGGCTACAAGGACGATACCGAAGACCCGTCGGTGTATATAAAGTTTAAGGTTGTGCCATCACCAATATCAGAAACTGATAAGCAAAAGAGACTCTACCAACTCTCACGAGATAAGGCAACTTATTTACTCGCTTGGACAACTACGCCGTGGACGCTGCCGGGCAATACGGCACTAGCTGTGGCTCCTGAAGCAGAGTATGTGGTAGTGGCGGTAAATGACGAGTACATAGCTTTGGCTTTGACTCGATTGGAGCAAGTAGGGCTCGGTGATTGTAAGGTAATGTTGAAATTAAAGGGAAGCGATTTGGCTACAATAACTGGCGTAAATTATGAACCGCTATATAACCCTCATAATTTTGGTGTGGAGCGGAGGCGCTTAGAGTATATTAATGAAGCTGGCGTATCGGGAGCACCTCGGCTAATATTACAGAAGCATAAAGAGAAGTTAACATATAAAGTAATAGCTGCCGATTTTGTTTCTATGGAGGAGGGAACCGGTATAGTCCATGTCGCCCCAGACTTTGGTATAGTTGACTTTGAGACTGGAATGCATCCAGATTATTGCCTGGATTTTGTCCACCATGTAGATTTACAGGGCAAGATTATCGGCACTTTGCCAGGAGCAGGCAAGTTCGTTAAAGACGCTGACGAGGACATTATCGCCGACCTGAAATCCAGAGGCTTGCTCTACCGCAGTGAGACCATTCACCATACCTATCCTTTCTGCTGGCGATGTGAGTCGCCACTGCTATATTATGCCAAGGAGACCTGGTATATAAGGACAACGGCGGTAAAAGACAGGCTGATTTCCGGCAACAGCGAAATAAACTGGTATCCGGAGCACATCAAGCATGGCCGCTTCGGCGACTGGCTGGAGAATAATGTAGACTGGGCTTTCTCCCGGGAGCGCTACTGGGGCACGCCGCTGCCGGTGTGGCGTTGTGAATCCTGCGGTGGCTGTGAGTGTATCGGCGGGTTGGAAGAGCTTAAAGTTAAGCCAGGCTTCAGCGGACTGAAGGAGCCGCTGGATTTACACCGTCCCTATGTTGATGAGATAACGTTTGACTGTTCTAAGTGTGGCGGACAGATGAAGCGGGTTACCGAGGTTATCGACTGCTGGTTTGACTCCGGGGCTATGCCTATCGCCCAATGGCACTACCCCTTTGAGAACGATACCTTGCTCGACGATGGGCGCTTCCCGGCCGACTATATCTGCGAGGCTGTCGACCAGACGCGGGGCTGGTTCTATAGCCTGCACGCCATATCCACTCTGCTTTTTGACCGTCCCTGCTTCGAGAATGTTATCTGCCTGGGGCATATCCTGGATGCCAGGGGCGATAAGATGAGCAAGGCTAAGGGGAACGTGGTCGAGCCGTCGGCAGTAATCGATAAATACGGGGCTGACGCCCTGCGGTGGTATTTCTTCACCGCTTCACCGCCGGGCAATGCCCGACGCTTCTCCGAGCAACTGGTCTCCGAGGTGACCAGGAAGTTCCTGCTAACCCTGTGGAATGTATACTCCTTCTTCGTTACTTATGCCAACATAGACAGGTTCAGCCCCGGTGCCGAAGATAGCCGGGTTGAGCCATCCGAGCTTGACCGCTGGATTATCTCCGAGCTCAATCAGGTGATAGCCGATGTTGGCACCGCCCTGGACGGCTATAACCCCACCGATGCCGGCAGAAAGATAGAGAGCTTTACCGACAACCTGTCCAACTGGTACGTACGCCGCAGTCGGCGCCGCTTCTGGAAGAGCGAGAACGATGCCGATAAGCTATCGGCATACGCCACGCTGTATCAGTGCCTGGTTACACTGTCCCGCCTGCTGGCACCTTTCACCCCATTCCTGGCCGAGGAAATGTATCAGAACCTGGTTTGCCCGGCTTTCCCCGATGCACCGGATAGTGTGCACCTGGACGATTTTCCGGTGGCGGATAGGGCTAAAATAGACGAGAAGCTGTCGGCTGACACCCGTTTGGTGATGAAGGTTTCCAGTCTGGGGAGGGCGGCAAGGAGCAAAGCCAGCATCAAGGTGCGCCAGCCTTTGGCTCATGTTGTGGTTAGCGTAACCAGTAACACGGAACGTGCAACTTTAGAGCGCCTAAAGCCCCAGATTTTGGAAGAACTTAATGTAAAAGAATTGAAAATTGATAGTGTTGCAGAAGTATTGAAGCTTGATGGTCATGGTTATGTGGTTAGTGGACTGGAACTCGATAGGAAAAAAGGTATAAAAGTTCCTATGAGCGGAGGAGTTTATTTTGTGGCTATTCCTACCGAGGTATCTGATAAATTGCAGATGGAAGGGTTGGCGCGAGAAATAGTACACCGCCTGCAGACGATGCGCCGTTCAGCCGGCTTCGATATCGCCGACCATATCACCACCTACTACCAGGGTGAGGAATATATAGAGCAGGTGATGGAGACATTTGCCGACTATATCAGGCGAGAGACTTTGTCAGATGAGCTGGTTAAGGGAGTACCGATTGATGGCGTATTTAGTGAAAGCTATAAATTAGCTGGCAAAGAAATACTGCTAGCCGTTGCCCGGCTAGGCTGAAATAAGACGTTAGTATGAAAATGGGGGCGGGTTATTATACCCGCCCCCTTAGTTTTATAGCCTAGAACTTGGGCACCTGTGGCAAGTGGCTTAAAGCTTCCTTGACCTTTTCCTCGGGATAGTCGTAGTCCTCCAGCTTGCCTGATAGATAGGCATCGTAAGCTGCCATGTCAAAGTGCCCGTGTCCACTATGAGCCAACAGGATAGTTTTTGATTCGCCTGACTCCTTGCATTTGAGGGCTTCGTCAATAGTTACCTTGATGGCGTGGTTGGTTTCCGGGGCGCCGATGATGCCCTCGGTGCGGGCAAACTTGATACCGGCTTCAAAGGTAGCCAGCTGAGGCACAGCCCTGGCTTCAACCAACCCCAACCTGTGAAGGTGGCAGATGATAGGTGCCATGCCATGATAACGCAAGCCACCGGCGTGGATGGGTGATGGGATAAAGGTATGACCCAGGGTGTACATCATGACTATAGGAGCCAGCCCGGCGACATCGCCGTAATCCCAGGCATAGAGACCCTTGGTTATCGTGGGGCAGCTGGTTGGTTCGACATTAATAATGCGCAGGTCTGGCTTGGAGCCGTCAATCTTGTCCTTGACAAAGGGCAGGTACAGCCCGGCGAAGTTGGAGCCGCCGCCGATGCAGCCGACTATGATGTCGGGATAGGCGTCGGCTTGCTCCATCATCAGTTTCCTTGCCTCCAGGCCGTTTACTGTCTGGTGGAGGAGGACGTGGTTGACAACACTGCCTATGGAGTACTTGGTATCGTCGTGGGCGAAGGCGTCCTCACAGGCTTCGCTGATGGCGATACCAAGGCTGCCGGGCGAGTCAGGGTCTTCCGCCAGGATGCGGCGTCCTATCTCGGTATCAGGGCTGGGGCTGGGCACGCACTTGGCTCCCCAGGTCTCCATCAGGATGCGGCGGTATGGCTTCTGGTCGTAGCTTACCTTGACCATATAGACCTTTAATTCAAGACCGAAGAAGGCGGCCGCCATAGAAAGAGCACTGCCCCATTGCCCGGCGCCGGTCTCGGTAGCCAGGCGTTTGAAGCCCTCTTTCTTGGCATAGTAGGCTTGAGCCACTGCGGTATTGGGCTTGTGGCTGCCGGCCGGGCTTGTGCCCTCGTATTTAAAGAATATTTTGGCAGGGGTGTCCAGGGCTTTCTCCAACCGGTAGGCTCTGTGTAGAACCGTAGGCCTCCAGGTGCGGTAGATAGCCTGTACCTCATCCGGTATTTCTATCCAGCGTTCCTGGCTGAACTCCTGCTTGTTGATGGCATCGGGGAACAGGGGAGGGGGCAGGGGCATATCCATAGGGCAGGGCTCCTTGGTACCGGGATGAACCAGGGGCGGTAGCGGTTCGGGCAGGTCAGGCAGGATATTATACCAGTGGGTTGGCATATCCTTCTGGTCGAGGAAAAACATCGTTTTTTCCAATTTTCTCTCCTTCCTTTCTTAGGATTTATTAATCTACCCTGGCTCCTGATAGAGAAGCCGGTGGTGTAGCCCGGTTATTAATATTGTACCCCGTAAAAGAAAAACCCCTGCCCTGAAGGGGCAGGGGTTTTACCTCTGCGGTACCACCCTTCTTAGTCAATCAAAAAATGAAGTGACCATCTCTGTCAGGTACAAAGTAACAAAAATTACTGTATACCCTGGGGTATGATAACGCTCCCCCGGCGGCAGAACCTACTTAAACCGGTACGGCAGTTCGGCTTGCGGCTTACAAGCCCATTCAACCCCTGCGCCAGCATCGGCTCACACCTTACCCGACTCTCTGTGCCTCGCTGGAAGCCTACTAGTCTTGTTCACAGCCTCTAGCATATTTAATTAGATTGAACTATAGCCAAAATACAACTGATTGTCAAGCCGTAGACCATGGAGCATGGTCGGTAATGATTATGCTATACTGCTATAAACACTCATCGAGATTGGCGGAGGGCTGAGATTTGAGGGATATCTTGGTTGTCGGCGGCGGTCCGATAGGTAGCCGCGTAGCCTTTAGACTGGCCGGGATGGGGTATGAGGTAGCGGTGCTGGAGCAGAAGGAGAGGCTGGGAGGGGGCGTCTGTTGTGCAGGCATTATCAGCCCGGAGTGCTTGAGTGCTTTTGCCACTGATGATGGTGTGGTCTTGAGGCGAGTAAACAGCGCCCGGATATTCTCACCCTCGGGTCGGATGATAAGGCTATGGCGGGGGGAAGAGCAAGCCTGTATTATTGACCGGGCGGCATTTGATTTATCAATGGCTGAAAGGGCTATAGATGCCGGGGCTGAGTATCTTTTTAACAGCTCGGTGAGGGGTATAAAGGTCAAAGATGATAGGGTAATAGCTGAGGTTGCTCGGAACGGAACAGGGCTTGAGTTTGAAGCCAGGTTGGTGGTTGTCGCCAACGGATTCGGCTCGAGATTGCCTGCCGTATTGGGGTTGGGTAAAGCTGGAGATTGTGTGGTGGGAGCCCAGGCTGAGGTGGCGACAGCGAACGTAGACGAGATAGAGGTGTATATGGGTCGGGAGGTGGCACCCGGCTTTTTCGGCTGGCTGGTACCTACCACCCCGAAAAGGGCTCTGGCCGGTCTCTTATCGAGACGCCGAGCCGACTTCTATATGAGAAAGCTGATATCGTCACTCAGGGAGCAGGGGAAGGTTATATCAGATGAGGTAGAGCCGAACTATCGCGGGATTACTCTCAAGCCGCCGAGAAGAACCTATGGCAAACGGGCAATTGTGGTCGGCGATGCTGCAGGACAGGTAAAGCCGACAACTGGCGGGGGTATATACTTCGGCTTGTTGTCTGCCGATATAGCCGCCAATCACCTGAGGCGGGCGCTGGAGGATGACGACCTGTCGCCAGGGAGACTGGCGGGATATGAGCGGGAATGGAGGAAGATACTGGGACAGGAGTTGAAGATATGCTATTGGGCGCGGAGGTTCTACGAGAAGCTAAGCGATAAAAAGATAGACCGAATATTTGACGTAATAAAAGCGGACGGCATTGATGAGGCTCTGCTGAAGGCCGATGGCTTGTCTTTTGACTGGCACGGCAGGGCGATAGTTAAATTAGCCGGGCAAAGGGCGATGTCCCGGATCTTCAGAATGATAGGGTTGCCTTCTTGGGTTAGTGCCGAATAAGCAGAAATAGAATGGATAGTAGCGGTCATAAAATGAACCTGGGTGAAGCTGTCAGCCGTTTTCTTAGTGGTCTGCCGCCAGAGAAAGCCAAGGTAAGTCAGCGGGTGCTGTACCAGTTCGTTCGTTGGTTCGGGCGAGAGCGATGCCTGGCCGACATCAGAGCTCCGGAGGTAGCAAACTATTCCGGTAGGATACCGGCAACGGATGCCGGCCATGCCAAGAAGCTGGATATAATACGCGACTTCCTGACGGGAGCCAAAAAGAAGGGCTGGACTGATAATAATCTGTCGGTTCACCTCAAGGCTAAAAAGGGGAAATCCCGGCAGGTAGCCGAAAACAGACAGGGTTCGCTGAAGACCATTTCCATAACACGACAAGGCCATGATGAGATGAATCTGGAGCTGTCAGCTCTAAAGGAAAGGCGGATAGAGACTGTTGAAGACATTCGGCGGGCGGCGGCGGACAAAGACTTTCGCGAGAACGCCCCGCTGGATGCCGCCCGGGAGCAATTGAGTCACCTCGAAAGGCGCATTAGAGAACTTGAAGAAACACTAAAGCTGGCTTCCGTAATTGACGACAGGGCAGCGGTGACGCATCGGGCTGATATCGGTGACTGTGTGTTGCTTATAGGTCTTGATTCCGGTGAAGAAATGAACTATACCATCGTAAGCACCAAAGAGGTAGACCCAGCCCGGGGCAGGATTTCCAATACGTCGCCGCTGGGCAGGGCTATTGTTGGGCGGGGCAGGGGTGAAGTAATAGAGATAACGGTGCCGGCGGGCACACTGCGCTACCGGATTGAAAAGGTCGGGCGCTGGTAATGCAACACATAGAACATGAAACAAAAAAGTGGATAATGAATGTTGACATCTTTCTGGCAACGGGTATAATCTTATGCCAGCGACAACTAATCGGGAGGTTTGGAAAATGGAGAAAACTGCCAGCGGATTGCAGGAAAATGTTGCCGGACTCCTGTGCTATGTTCTGTTCTGGGTCAGCGGACTGATATTTTACCTGATAGAGACGGATAACAAGTTCGTCCGTTTTCATGCCGTACAGTCAATAATCGTTTTCGGCTTCCTTAATATAATCGGCATCGTTTTTGGCTGGATGTACTATATTGGTACGGTTATGGGCCCGATAGTTGGTTTGATCAGCTTTGCCCTGTGGATAGCCTTGATGGTCAAGGCGTACCAGGGGACGATGTATAAACTACCCGTGGTCGGCGACCTGGCGGAGAAATGGTCAGCCAAGAAGGCGGGATAACAACAGCTCGATTGATAGATAGAGCTCCATTTCATCTAAATTAAAGTCGGCCAGTTTGTGTGCTAGGCTTAGATCAGAAAAATGTTTGAGCCAAAGATAAGGGTCTGGATATTCAGTCAGCAACCCCTGTTTCAACAGGGAATACGTCAATCACTCACCAGCCAGAACATAGAGGTTGCCGGGGAGGCGAAGGTTACCGATAAGATGTCGCAAACCATTGAGATTATGCCTCCCGAGGTAGCCATCGTGGATGTTGACGAAGCCTTTGATAGCGGCCTTAACCTGGCTTACAGGATAAAGCAGGTGACCCCCAGCACCGCTGTAATTATACTGTCGTCAGGTGTTAGTGATGACCATTTGTTTAAGGCTATCAAGGTACAGGCTGCGGCGTATCTGGGTAAGGATATCAGCAGTAGCGAGCTGTGTAATATCGTAAAACGCGTGGCTAAAGGCGAACAACCTATAAAGGATAGTATGAATAACCGACCTAAGCTAGCGGCACAGATTCTGAGCCAGTTTAACGAATTATCGCGAAAGCAAGAGGTGAAAGAGCTGATTTCACCGCTTACCTCACGGGAGATAGAGATAGTCAACTACATGGCTAAGGGCTATGCCAACAAGCAGATTGCGGCTAAACTGAATATCAGCGAGCAGACGATAAAGAACCATGTTACCTCTATTTTAGGTAAGCTGAACGCCAACGCCAGAACCGAAGCGGTGGTTAAGGCAATAAAAAAGGGTTGGATTACTATCGAGCAGTAAGTAATATGCCCCAACCTTACATCTACCTGTGGATACAATTTATGATAGAGGGTATTTTTTTATCAAATAGAATTACTGCTATGGAGTGGCAATGTTAAGTGTTGAGCAGGCGCTGGAGAGGGTTCTCGGCTATGTGGATGTCCTGGAAGGTGAGGAGCGCCCCATTCTGGATAGCCTGGGACAGGTTCTGGCTGTGGACGTATATGCCGGGATAGATGTTCCATCTCTGGACAATTCGGTTATGGATGGGTATGCGGTTCAATCCAGGGACACCGAGGGTGCCAGCCGGGAATCGCCCCGTTTACTACGTGTTGTCGGCACGGTGGCGGCTGGCTCAAAAGCTGATTGCCGGGTGGTGTCGGGGACGGCGGTTCGGATTATGACCGGGGCGCCGATACCTGAAGGTGCCGACAGTGTGGTCAGATTCGAGGATACAGATGAGGCTTGCCGTAAAAATGGTAATACCGGGATAGGTATTCTAAAAGAGGTTAAGCTGGGCAATTTCATTCGTCGGGCGGGCGAGGACATCGCCAAGGGGTCAAAAGCACTGGGTGCGGGGAAGGTTATCAGGCCTTCAGAGGTCGGTGTCCTGGCTTCGTTGGGATATGATAAGGTAAAGGTTATCCGCCGCCCGAAGGTGGCCATACTGGCTACCGGGGACGAGCTGGTCGAAATCGGACAGCCACTACCGCCGGGCAGGATATATAATAGCAACAGCTATGGCGTAGCCGCTTCGGTATTGAGTTACGGAGGCATCCCCGAGGTACTGGGGATAGCCCGGGATAACGAGGCTTCACTGCTGGAAAAACTGCAGCAGAGGCTGGATGCCGATATACTGGTAACCAGCGCCGGCGTCTCTGCCGGGGACTATGATATGGTAAAGGACATTCTGGCAAAGAAAGGTGATATTGTTTTTAATACAGTTCGGATGAAGCCGGGGAAACCGTTAGCCTTCGGCACTATCGAGAGCCTGGATAAGGACGGCGTTGCCAGGAGAATACCCCACCTCGGTCTGCCGGGTAATCCGGTAAGCTGTATGGTCACCAGCGAGCTGTTTCTCAGGCCGGCTATCCTAAAGATGCTGGGCAGGAAGAATCTGGCCAGGCCGACCGTAGAAGCGGTGATGGAAGACGCCAAGGATAACCCTACCAGGACGCGAGTCTTTAACCGGGCTATCGTCAGCAAGCGTGACGGTCGCTATTATGCCAGATTAACCGGGCCTCAGGGAACGGGAATACTAACCTCTATGAGCAAAGCCAACGGACTGGCGATTATCCCCGAGGATAAAGAGAAGGTGGAGAAGGGGGATGTGCTTAAGGTGATGATGCTTGACTGGGATGACGATGCATTCTAAGGCGGTAGGGAAAGAGGAGGGTAAGATGATTCCAGTTGTCTCGGTTGTGGGCAGTTCAAAAGCAGGAAAGACAACCTTTCTAGAAAAGGCGGTGAAAGAGCTAAAGAGCCGGGGGTAACAGCTTCATACTGCTGGCTGGAAGAAGCTATATAACATAACGATTCCTGTCGTTGCGTTGCATAAAAGGTTCAAGCGGCTCCCGTTTCATCGAGGACCAGCCTCGAATATTCTGTCCTGAGCCTTCTGGTTAGAAGCCCGGGCTTGCCGGAGGCAACCGGTTTGCCGTCTATCTCGATAAGAGGCATAATCTCAATAAGCGAATTGGTTAAAAAGGCTTCCCGTACCCGAAAAAGCTCTTCTATAGTAATATCCCTCTCAATGGTGCTGATGCCCAGCCAGTCAGCCAGCTCAATGACCGCTTCCCTGGTAATTCCGGGGAGGATACCGCTCTCCAGAGGCGGAGTCATCAGTTTATCGTCGGTTATCAGGAATATATTGCTCATACTGGCTTCGGTAAGAAAACCATTCTCGTTAAGGCGGATGGCTTCATCGGCACCGGCGGTTATGGCTTCCTGTTTAGCCAGCATGTTCTCCAGGTAGTTGGCTGATTTAATACTGGACAGGGGTGACCGGCTGTAACGGACGAGTGACGAAACTATTGCCCTGAATCCTGTGTTATAAACATACTCCGGGTGGGGCTTATAGTGCTCCGCTATTATCAGCACGGTAGGTTTTTGGCACTGGTCCGGGTCGGGGGCTATACCGCCCTCGCCGATAGAGACAGTGATGCGGATGCGGGCGTCGCTGAGCTTGTTAGCCTGCAGGGTAGCCGTTACCGCTTCTTTTAAATCTGCTGTTATGGTCGGTATCCCCAGTATCTCGGCTGAGCCTGCCAGCCGGCTCAGGTGTTTATCCAGGCGAAAAACACGACCTCCGTAGGCACGCGTAGTCTCAAAGAGACCGTAGCCATAGAGAAAGCCGTAGTCCAGGGGGGATATACTAGCCTGGCTGAAGGGTACTAGGTTGCCGTTAAGATAGACGATTTGTTTCATAAACTACTCCTTAAAGCCTCTTGGGCTATGTGAGACCGAGGAAGTTCTTCAGCACATCGTGGCCGACTTCGGTCATTATCGACTCTGGGTGAAACTGCACCCCCTCGACCGGGTAGTCTTTGTGACGCACACCCATTACTACACCATCGCTGGTTGTAGCCGATAGCTCCAGTGATGGAGGCAGAGTGCTACTTTCTATAACTAAGGAGTGGTAACGGCCGCCGCCGAACGGGCTGGGAATCCCTTTATATATAGTCCTACCATTGTGATAGACGAGGGAACGCTTGCCATGTGTGGGTACGGCGGCGGGGACTATATTACCGCCATAGACATAGCCGATACACTGGTGCCCGAGACAGACACCGAGGATGGGGACACTGCCGGCAAAGAAACGAATGATATCGTTGGAGGCACCGGCTTCAAGCGGGGTGCAGGGGCCCGGGGATATAATGATGTGGGATGGCGCCAGCTTCTCGATTTCGGGTGGGGTTACCCGGTCATTGCGATAGACCGCCGGTTCCCAGCCCAGTTCCCCCAGGTACTGGGCGATGTTATAGACGAAGGAATCGTAGTTATCAATGACTATGACCATGTCTACCTTGCCCGGGTTACTGTTATATTGAGAGCATCCATAAGAGCCTGTGCCTTGTCCAGCGTCTCCCGGTACTCGGCTTCGGGATCGGAATCATAGGTAACGGCGCCGCCCACCTGGAAATAAGCCTTTTTCCCTTTGACCAGAAAGGTGCGAATGACGATGTTGAGGTCAAGGTCGCCGTTAAAGCTCAAATAGCCGATACTGCCGGTATACACGCCCCTCCTGGTCGGCTCCAGTTCGTCGATAATCTCCATAGCCCGTACCTTGGGGGCTCCGGTTATAGAGCCGCCGGGAAATGAGGCTTTGAGTAAGTCGATGCCGTTTTTTCCCTCCCTGAGCCTGCCCACCACTGTGGAGGTGAGGTGGAAGACGGTAGGAAAGACCTCCAGTATAGCCAGTTCGGTAACCCTGACAGTGCCATAACGGCAGACACGACCCAGGTCGTTCCTCTCCAGATCGACTATCATAATATTCTCCGCCCGGTCCTTGTCGCTGGACAGTAGCTCGTTAGCCAGTGCCTCATCCTCCCTTTGGCTGTTACCACGCGGTCGAGTGCCCTTGATGGGGCGGGTCTCCACCAGGTCTCCCCGGAGACGGAGGAACCTCTCCGGTGAGGCGCTTACCACCGAGACCTGCTCGAAACCGAGATAGCAGGCAAAGGGTGCCGGGTTTATCTGTCTCAGTCGCTGGTATAGCTGGTAGGGGGTGCCGGCAAGATCAGCCTCAAAGCGCTGGGACAGGTTCACTTCAAAGATATCACCGGCGATGATATACTGACGGGCTTTCTCGACGGTGTTTGTGTATTCTTCCTGGGTAAAGTTACCTTTAAGAGCTAACGGCTCTGCAGGTGGGGGTGGTGGCTTTTCTCTGTTTACGGAGGTCGGTGCATCGGCTAGCTGGCGTTTGGCCTCAGCCAGGCGCCTGGTTGCCCTTTCTATTCTTTTGCTCTCTTCCAGTTCAGGGAAACCGGTGGAGACGATGTAGACCTTGCCGTAAAGATTGTCGAAGGCGATAATCAGGTCATAGAAGCCGAAGTAGCACTCTGGTAGCTCTAGGTCGTCTATGGTGGTGACGGGCAAGCGTTCGGTAAAATGGCACAGGTCGTAGCTGAAGTAGCCCACGGCACCGCCAATGAGTGGAACCGGTGGGGAACGATAGTCAAGGCGATATAGCTCCAGGAAGTGGTTAAGTATGTCGAAGGGGTTACCCTTGCGGCGGCTCTTTTTCGTACCCTGGGTGATAGTGGCCTCATTACCATAGGAGCTTAGAACCAGGAAGGGCTGACAGCCGATGAAGGAATAGCGCCCCAGTTTGTGAGGGTCCATACCGCTGTCCAGGAAGAAGCTGAACGGTTTATCCTCCAGGAGTTCGAAGGCTTCGTCAGGCGATAGCTCTGTGTCTACCTCTTCTATTATGGGACAGCGTAATGCTCTGACCATAGGCTTAAACTACGATGAGACGGCTATCTTGCGACCGGATAACTGAATAATACAATAGCGATAGGGCTCAGTCAATTAAGGTCGACAGGGCATATCCCCGTGAGCTAGAAGAGGTCCTTCGCGCTGGTTTCGATAGCCTTCCGCATTTCGGCGTGGAGCATGGAGGGCAATCCCTTGATATCAACCTTGAGGAAACCACGGACTATAGCCGCCGTCGCCTCATCTCGAGTGAGCCCTCGTGCCATCAGATA
This sequence comes from Dehalococcoidales bacterium, assembly GCA_034431095.1. GTDB lineage: Bacteria > Chloroflexota > Dehalococcoidia > Dehalococcoidales > W693 > W693. Next base: position 22,063 of record DAOUDM010000021.1, read on the forward strand.
CTCTACTTCTTCTTCAGCTATCTTGCCTATGGCTGCCTCATGGGATAGGTCAACACCAGCCAGTATACCTTTGAGTTCAGGGATAGCGTGAATGGTGCCTTCTCCCTTCATAATCAGTCCCCGGCATTCAAAATGCCCCTTGACATTGGGTGCATTACCACCGATAAAACCCCGGGCAATAATGTCACCGCCGGTAGTAATGGCCCGGGATACTATCTCTGTTCTGGCCCCTTTGGCGTTAAGCAACACCCTGGAGCCTACGTCCATTTTTGAACCGGGTGGGGCAACCATAATGCTATTAAATCTGACAGTGGCATTTTGACCAACACACTTAGCCGCCGGATATAACTGCAGTGACTCAACTGGCTTCATAATAACATAGTTACTGAGAAAAAGGCCGTTCTCTTCAATGATAGCCGCCGTGCGGGGACGGACCCCCATGGCTGGCGTCCAGCTATGTATCATGGTGAAGGTAACCTTGGCCCCCTTCTTGATATAGAACTCGGAAACCCCTAGGTGTATCCCCGGCTCCTTTCCGAAAGCAGTGGTACAGCCAGTAATAATATGTAGTTCAGAACCTTCTTCAGCGATAATAATGTTATGGACATCCTGGATTAGCCGAGTTTTAGCCAGGTAAAGGCAGGCCTGAACGGGATAGACAGTCTTGGCGCCGGGTAAAGCTCTAACAAAATAGCCGTCAGACTGATGAAGCTCAACGTGGGCAGTGTACTTGTCAGCGTCCACAGCTACTGCCTGCCAAAAGTAATCCTTAAGCCAGTCATATTTGGCCATGGCCTGGCTGGTAGCCATCACTTCTATCCCTTCTTGCCTTACCGAGCTATGAATTGGAGCGTTATCCACCTGAATGAAGGTTCCTGACCTCTGGCCTTGCCCATCTAAGATAAACCCAACCTCCAGCATCCGCTCCTTATCCTTACTAGAGATTGTTGACGGGTCAACATTGGACGGCTCTTCTGCAACCTGGCTCTCATAACCGGCTAAATCTATATCATCACCAATAGCTGCTCGTTTACCTGCTGCCGCTCTGGCTTTTTCTGTATGGGACAAATTTATCTTCTTAGACATGAGGCACACTCCTGGTAGCCCTTTTCTTTAATGGTGGCCAGGATGTCATGGGGGTCTCCCTCACAGATTATCCTGCCATCATACATAACATAGCCGGTGCGGGCATTGACATAGTCCAGGATATGACCGGTGTGGGAGATGATCAGACCGCCGTGCGTCCGCATATGAATCGGGTGGATTTTTTCAAGCAGGTCATTTATTAGCTGGCCGATGAGGGCAATGTTCTCCAGGTCAACGCCAGACTCAGGCTCATCCAAAAGAGCTAGCTCTGGTCCTTGAGCCAGTAACTGTAGTATCTCCGAGCGTTTAATCTCACCCCCGGAAAAGCCGTAGTTAATATCCCTGTCCAGGAAGTCGGTGAGGTTGGCTTTCTCAGCCAACTGTTCCGCAGCCTTTATATTGTCCGGCTCTTTGAGACAGGCGGTAACCATATCACGTGTTTTTACACCCCTAACTACAGGTGGTCGTTGAAAAGACATGCCGATTCCTAGACGGGCTCGCTCATCCAGCAACAGGCTAGTTATGTCTTTTCCCTTAAAGAAGATTGCACCCTTGGTTACCCGGTAACGGGGGAAGCCCATAATCGTCATCAGGAGAGTGGTCTTGCCACCGCCATTGGGGCCAAACATGGCCTGTGTCTCACCGGGCTGTATGCACAGGTTGATATCGTGCAAGATATGCCGGCCGTCTACTCTGACGGATAGCTCCTTTACCTCTAACAGGTTTTTCTTATCCATCTCTGTTGGCTAAAGCCTCCTTTAGAAACCTTCCAGCTATACCAGCAACGGAACCGTAAGTGCAGGTTGGTATCGGTATAACTTTTATCCCATTCCAGGCTGATACGGTAGTAGGAGTTGATTTACACGCTGTGGTATCATTATACCACCTGTAAGCCAGTAAGCAAATTGACGCTTCCGGCAAGAACAGTAGACTAAGGGAGATGTTCTAATATGCGCTGTGACGCCAGCCAGCCAAGCCTTGAAGACGGCGGGGTGGTAATCTTTACCGACCTGGACGGAACCCTGCTCGACTATTACACCTATTCCTGTGAAGTCGTGATGCCCCTGGTAGAGAGGCTGAAAAGGGCGGGTATAGAAATCATCCTTTGCTCCTCTAAGACGAGGGCGGAGATAGAGGTTTATCGTAAGAGGCTGGGCCTAGGCACACCCTTTATAGTTGAGAACGGCGGGGCTATATTCATCGACAGGGGCTACTTCCCCTTCCCCTACGAGCACCACCGGGCAATCGGTAACTACCGGGTTATCGAGCTGGGTATAGCCTACGGGGAGGTAAGGCGGATACTTGAAGAGGTGAGACGGGAGAATAACCTGTCCTTCCAGGGCTTCGGCGATATGGATTCGGCACGGGTAGCCGCTCTAACCGGCCTGGATATGGCATCAGCTGGGCGGGCACGCCAGCGGGAATACGGGGAAACCCTTGACCTTACCGGTTCGGAGAGAGATATCAAGCATATACTGGCTAAGATTAAAGATGCCGGGCTCAACTGGAGCCGGGGGAGCCGGCTCTACAGTGTTGCCGGCGGTAGCGACAAGGGTATCGCCGTCAGGGTTCTAAAAGGTCTTTATAAAAAGAAGCTGGGCAGGATTAAGACCATCGGCGTCGGCGATAGCCCCAACGACGAGCCGATGCTGGCTGAGGTTGATTTGCCGGTGCTGGTGCAGAAGCCGGGCGGTTGCTGGGAGGAGATAGAGTTAACAAACCTTTACCGGGTTGAAGGTGTCGGTCCCCAGGGATGGGTTGAAGCCATAAAAAAACTTGGCTGGGATACGTTAGGCTTTGGTCAGGCATAAGACTGCGATGAATTAGCCGGCAGCGCCTCTCCTGAGGGTAATAGCAGCCAGGATTGAGGTGGCGACGGTAAACCCGGCTAACACCGCCAGCTCGAAGCCGACGTCGAGCAAGCTTTTGCCAGCAAGCATAATGCCCCTTAGTCCGTCTACAGCGTAGGTCAGAGGCAGAACCGCTGATAGCCACTGGAGGTAGTCGGGCATCTGCTCCACTGGCCAGATAACCCCGCAGAGGAATACCTGGGGGATGATGACCAGGGGAATGAACTGAACCATCTGGAATTCATTTCGGGCAAAGTTTGATAAGAAGATGCCCAGGTTAACCGCTGCCACTATGACCACGATTAGAAAGACGAAAATCTGCCACAGATCCCCGTAGTAATTGACATCCAGCACATAGATGGTAAACAGGACTACAATAAGGGTCTGGGTCAGGGCAAAGATAAAAAAGCCAAACAGGTAGCCGACCACCATATCCAGGCGTGATAATGGTGATGCCATCAGGCGCTCCATAGTGCCCTGGGAACGTTCCCTGAGGAAGCTAATTCCGGTAAGCAAGAAGCTGAAGAACAGGACCATTGTCGCCAACAGTGCCGGGGCAATGTAATCCAGAACGCCACCTTCAGGGAAGCTGAGACCGATGAGACTCATCACCACTATTGGCACCGCCACGATAAATGCCATTGTTCTGCGGTCCCGTATTAGTTGGCGGATAACCCGACCGGCAATAATAAAGGCTTTACCTGGAATCATTTTCTTTGTCCTCACGGCGGATAAAGTAAAGAAAGGCATCCTCCAGTGTGGCTTCTGGTTGTCTGGTAGCCTGCCTTAATTCAGCCGGAGTTCCCTGGGCGATAACCTTGCCCTGTCGCATAAAGGCAAGGAGGTCACAATGAGCGGCATCGTCCATGGTATGGCTGGATATAAAAAGCGTAGTACCCTGCTGGGTAAGGGAGGTAAAGTAGTCCCAGAAGGTGACCCTGAGCTCGGGGTCAAGGCCAACGGTGGGCTCGTCGAGGAGGAGCAGTGGCGGGTTGTGGACGATGGCACAGGCCAGGCTAACCCTCTGCTTCATGCCGCCGCTCAGGTTCAGCACCGAGTCTCTACGGCGTTGCCAAAGGTCAACCAGTCTGATGACCTCTTCTACCTGCCGTGACCGTTGCTTCCTGTTCCTCATCCCGTATATCTGGGCGAAGAAGTTCACATTCTGTATCACGGACAGCTCTGAGTACAGTGAGTGTAGCTGGGGCATATAGCCAGTAAGGTGAGCGGTTTTTCGAGAAGGGGGCTGCCCTAAGACCTCGATACTACCTGATTTCGGCTTTAAGAGCCCGGCTAGAAGTCTGATAAGCGTTGTCTTGCCGGCGCCATTGGGACCGAGCAGGCCGAAGCTGATGCCGGCGGGAACATCCAGTGATAGCTCATCAACCGCTTTCAGCTTCTTGAAGTGGAATGACGCCTTATCTATTCTAACGGCTATACCGTCGGGCTTATTGTTTGCCATTTTATTGAATGTTGCCCAGAGAGCTTAAACTTTTATAGATAACCTGATTATATGTTTTTAAGTGACAGGATACACTGGCTATTCCGGTTAGTCAAGAACGCCTGAGATGAACGCCTTAACCAGAGATTTAGCCTAGGTTTTTACTACGCGCTGCTGCCGGGCGGCCATGGCATTAGTTATCCGGTCAATGATAATTGCCAGCAGGACTATACTGAGTCCCGCCTCAAAGCCGCGTCCGACATCAATGCGATTTATGGCCAAAAGCACCTCTAAGCCTACGCCCCGGGCACCAATCATAGATGCAATGACTACCATAGCCAGTGCCATCATCGTTGTCTGGTTGATACCTACCATTATTGAGGGAATGGCCAAAGGTAACTGAACATCAAATAGTATCTGCCGGGAACTGGAGCCAAAGGCTCTAGCCGCTTCAATGACATTCTGTGAAACTTGGCGTATGCCGACATTGGTCAACCTAATGACTGGCGGCACAGCGTATATGACAGTGGCAAATACCGCCGGAACCTTGCCCATGCCGAAGAGCATCAGGGCTGGAATCAGATAGACGAAGCTGGGCATGGTCTGCATGGCATCCAGTTGTGGTTTTAGTATGGATTCAAAGCGGTCGCTACGAGCCATAAAGATGCCGGTGGGAATACCCATGACTAAAGAGATAATTACCGAGGTAATAATAATAGCCAGCGTCATCATAGAAAGGTCCCAGAGGCCAAAGCTGCCGATTAGAGCCAGCATGCCAGCTAGGATTAAGCCTGCCCACCAGCGTCGCATAGCCCACCAGCCAATGGCAAAAACCAGCAGCACTATTACTACCCATGGTAGCCACAGCAGGAACCTCTCAATACCTAGAAGCATCTGGAGAATGACATTGCCAACAGCGTCAAAAAAACCGCCCCAGTTTTGCAAAACCCAGTCCATAATGCTGTCAATCCAGTCCGCCAGTGGAATGGTAAGAAACTCAGGGAATTCAAGCATCGGTCTCTGTCTCCTTGACTTTTAACTCATCAGCCTCGGTCTCTTTGTATTGAACCATGCTGCTGAGAATAATGTCATTGTCTATTTCCCCAATAAGCTTCCCTTCTTCATTGACCACGGGGATAGGATACTCAGTGGCAACAGCCAAACAGAACAGGTCCTCCATTAACATATCAGGAGTGCAAGTGGGAATGTCGGGCTCCATGGCTTCTTTAATGGCATTATTTTTATTTTTGATTAACTTTGCCATGCGCTTGGCAGTTAACAGGCCGAGAAACTTGCGCCCCCTGCTTACCAGGAAAGCATGGTCGCTTTTAGCAGTTGTGAGCCGGTGGAGTGCCGCCTTTGGCCCCTGCCATTCATAGACTATAGTTTCCGGTTCCGTCATTATACTGCTGGCGGTGAGCACCTTGGCTGGCGAAGCATCCTGGACAAATTCTCGCACATAGTCATCAATAGGGCTGGTTATCACTTCTTCGGGAACGCCTGTCTGGATAATCTCGCCGTCCCTCATTATGGCGATGCGACTGCCCAGCTTCAGTGCTTCATCCAGGTCATGGGTTACGAACAGGATTGTTTTATGAAGCTCAGCCTGTATATCTATAAGCTCGTCCTGCATCTGGCGGCGAATTAGCGGGTCTAAGCCGCTGAAGGGCTCGTCCATGAGCAGTATCTCGGGGTCATTGGCCAGGGCTCTAGCTATACCGACTCGCTGCTGCATGCCGCCGCTAAGGGCATCGGGGTAGTAGTCTTCCCACTCCTTGAGACCTACTTGCCCAATAACTTCCCGTGCCCGTTTATAGCGCTCTCTTTTAGCTACACCTCTGACCTTTAAGCCATAGGCTACATTGTCAATGACACTGCGGTGAGGGAACAGGCCGAAATGCTGAAAAATCATGCTCACCGTATTGCGGCGCAGAGCTATAAGCTGTTTATTGTCAAAGCTGCATACGTCTTCATCGTTTATGATGATTTTACCCGCCGTTGGCTCAACGAGGCGAAGAATACAGCGAATCAGGGTGGACTTGCCGCTGCCGGAAAGGCCCATGATGACAAAGAGCTCACCCTGATTGACAGTAAAGGATACATCCCGCACCGCCACCACACAGCCGGTTTCCTCATGTATGGCTTCCCTGGTGGCGGTGCGCTTTACAGAGCTTAAAATCTGCTCAGCGTTGGGGCCAAAGATTTTCCACAGCCCGTCAACCTCAATGCAGACCTCGCCATTCTGTGAGTTAGCATTGCTGGCCAAGGTTTACTCCTTTTACTATCCAGTCCTAAAAAAACTAGGGCAAGGCTGTTTTAACCTTGGCTTCTATATCGGAAGGCACCCACTGAGTCCACACCGACTCGTATTCTTGTAGGAACCAGATGGCAGCCTCTTCGTGGGCTACATCGTTCTCTTCCATATAGACTAGAGCCCTGGCAATCATGACTGCCATGGTCTCGTAGTTACGCAGAAATGCCACCACCTCAGGGGCCCTGTCCAGAAGACTGGCATTGACCACGATATCAATACGGTCAGCGGGGTAGGCCATACCCTTGTAGGTGGCCCATGCCTCTTCATCATAGGGCGGCTCCACAACCTGGGTCATATCAAGCTGGCCCATGAGGAAGGTCGGTTTCCAGTAGTAACCAAACCAGGACTCCTCTTTGGCGTAGGCGGCCACCATAGAGGCTGCCAGAGTATCGCCGGAGCCGGTGATAAAGTAGTTATAGTACTCATCCAGTCCGTAGGCCGCCATCTTCTCCACATCAATCCCGGTGCACTCCCAGCCGGGGGCACCAGCGTAGAAGACTCCTTTGGCCGGGTCCTCGGGGTCTTTAAAGAGCTCCCAGTAATCGGCCATATCAGAAACAGATACCCCTTCTGGCAAATCACCATTCTCAATCATGTAGGTCGGTACAAACCATCCCTGTGTGCTGTCCGGGAAATTCATACCCAGGTCGACTATGGAACCAGCGGCAACGGCATCTAGATAGGCCTTCAGCTGGTTTTCCACCCAGATTTCCATACTGATATCTATGTCACCGGCGGCTAAACCGGCAAACAACGGGATGGTGGAACCAGGAGTGTACTCTATATCATAGCCATAGCCATGCTCCAGGATGAAACCGGCGACACGGTTATGAAAAAGGGCACTGTCCCATAAAAGGTCGGCAAAGACCAGGGTCCCTTTTTCTGATTCATCAGTCACACAACCGATGAAAGATGACAGGATGAGTAGCACACCAAGGGCAACCATAAGAATCTTAGTGCCTAGTTTTTGCTTTCTAGTCATAAACATATACCTCCTGCGATTTCAATATGGCTGGAATAGCTCCTTGCGATAAATAGTGAGGGGTTGAAATGTGGGCTAAGAATCTATGCTGGTAGGGGGGTATGGAAACAGATGATATGGGGAATGCTTGGGGCACAAGAAGAAAGCAGTAATTGAATTACACCCACGGGTATATCAATTGCTCATATCCAAACCATATTCATATTAATACATTCTAGTCCGCACTTTGCCACTTGTCAAGAAGGGGAGTGGGGGTATAAACGCGGGTATGCCGTTTTAAAGCAGGCTAAGTGGTTGTTAGCGAGGTACTTTCTATCTTATTCCATAAAACGCTTGCAGTATGAGATGAACAGTATCTTACTAAGATCATAAAAAAGCTGGCTCCGAGCGGATCAATAAACAAACTTTTCAGGCGATATTCGAAATACCTATATTTAAATATCACCACGCTCATACTAAAGTCTGGAGGCAATAACATCGTAATCTGATATACCTAACTAGAAGGTGGCAAAGAGCTATATTTATGCTCGTCTTACCATATATCCACCTTTGTAATATGTGGACTAACATTATAACTGGACTGGTTTTTGGGAGACAAGTCAGTTTATAATATTACTTAAATGGCCAAGGTTTACTTTTTCACCGAGGCGGAGAAGCTCCTGGGTGCTCTTGACCTCCTTGGTATCGAGGACTTTAGGGGGGTAGAGGTTCTAATAAAGCTTCATATGGGAGAGCTGGGTAATAGGTACTATATTTCACCCTCTATTGTTAAGTTGGTAGTAGAAAAGCTAAAGGATGTGGGTGCAGCACCGTTTCTGTTTGATACAACCGTGGCTTACCGCGGACCCAGGTCTACAAGGCATGGCTACAAGATAGTTGCTTACAAACACGGCTTTAGTAAGGACAAGATGGGTTGCGAAGTAGTTATTGGAGAGGAGGGAGTAGAGGTGATTGAAGGTGGCTATAGCTTTGAGGTAGCGAAGGAGGTACATAAAAGCACTCATCTTGTAGTCATGTCTCACGTTAAAGGACATATCCAAGCCGGATTCGGAGGGGCTATAAAGAACCTGGGAATGGGTGGGGTGACTAAAGGTACGAAGCGGACAATCCACCGCATGAGCATGCCCAGGTTTTGGGCTGAGAAGTGTGACCTCTGTGGTTCATGCGCGGAAGTCTGCCCTTCTCACGCCATAACCATAGATTCAAACTGGAGATATAATAGCATTGCTTGCGAAGGTTGTGGTAAATGTGTATCCGTTTGCCCTACTGGGGCCTTGAGCTATAAAATCATGGATTTTCAAAAAGGGCTGGCCTTAGCCGCTAAGGCATGCATCTGGGGGAAGAGGGTAATCTACATAAATGCCCTGGTGAACATAACCCGTAGTTGTGATTGCGAAGCCCACCCCGACCCTATAATCTGCCCGGATATAGGTTATCTAGCATCCAATGAGCTAGCAGCTATAGACAGAGCGTCGCTAGAACTTATAAAAGAGGTAAAGCCTGGAATCCTTGAGGAAATAAATAAGGTTGATCCTATGAAGCAAGTTCAATATGTCCAGGAGATCGGCTTCACCAGCTCTTATGAGAGGGTTATACTTTAAGATCTTTATCAGATAAGATAATTGAAATGGCCATATTTTAAGCTGTTTCAGACGGTTTAGGTAATGGCATGAAAACAAAGTCGAGTCCCAAAAGGAGGGAAAATAAATGATCGATAAAGTTGTTATTTCCAAGCCTCAACCGTTTCCTATAGTATTAAGGTACAGTGACATCCGTAGTTACGTTTTTACACTTGTCTTCGTCTTTTTAAGCATATTGGTACCTTGGGCTTTCCACCAATTCCACCTAGCTGGAGCCGCCTTTCTCCCGATGCATATCTTTGTGTTGCTAGCTGGACTACTATTTGGCTGGCGGGCAGGCTTGATCGTCGGTTTGCTTACTCCGTTGGCTAGCAATGTTATTTCGGGGATGCCTGTCTTGCATATTCTGCCGCAGATTGTAGTTGAACTTTCAACCTATGGTCTTGTAGCCGGCGTGCTATGTGAAAAATTTAACCTACGAGTAATATGGTCATTACTAGGTGCGATGATAGCTGGGCGTTTAGCGCTATTTTTACTTAGTATAATAATATACCTTGTTGTTGGGGAGAGCTACGGCCCTCTAGGGGTAGAGACAAGCCCCATCCTTTCGCTTTGGACGGTAATTAGACAGGGTTGGCCCGGTATAGCCATGCAGTTGGTTTTAATTCCGTACGCTATCTGGATATTGACGAAGCTCGCGAAAAAGAAGGAGGGGGGTGATTAGATTACGTATACTCGTCTATTTAAAAAATTCTTGATGAGTGGTGACAGCTTGTGGGTATATAGAGGTAGTAAACTGCTCTTTACGTCCAATAGAGGCGGGTTACTACCTCTATATGAATACATCAATAAGTTTGCTCCTCGCTACAAACGGGTGATGGCATTTGACAAAATAATAGGTAATGCTGCTGCTTTACTATGCGCTAAGGCAACTTGCTTAGAGGTTTACAGTCCATTGGTAAGCCGGATGGCTATCAAAACATTAGATAAATATAGTATTAAATATCACTTCACCCAAATAGTGCCATATATACAGCAGCGGCATTCAGCGGAGATGTGTCCTATGGAAGCTTTATCAATAGATAAGAATCCAGACGAGTTCTACGAAATAATGATAAGGCAACAATGGGGTAGATAATTTCTATGCTCAAAATGAATCTTTTAACAAAGCTAAAGGAGATATTACAGAGTTCGCAAGTAACGATGTTAGTATATTGAGAAAGATTGGCTCCCCGAGTAGGACTCGAACCTACAACCTAGCGGTTAACAGCCGCTCGCTCTACCATTGAGCTATCGGGGAGCATACTGGCTGCCGAGCCTGGATTCGAACCAGGGCTAGAGGATTCAAAGTCCCCCGTGCTACCACTACACAACTCGGCATCGGATTTAGTATATCATATAGTTTCTAAGAATGCTTTGAGGTTGGTGCCGAAGGTCGGGCTCGAACCGACACGAGAGTTGCCCCTCAACAGCTTTTGAGACTGTCGCGTCTACCTATTCCGCCACTTCGGCTGGGACGGGTTTGTCGCCGCTTATTGGTGGGCTGGTGCCGAGGCCCAGAATCGAACTGGGGACACGCGGATTTTCAGTCCGCTGCTCTACCGACTGAGCTACCTCGGCACGGGAGATATTTTAGCTTTTGCTAGAGAGTAGTGTCAAGCAAACTTCTTCCCAGCAATAGGAGCGTTTTACAAGAAAGTGTTTGAATTTGTCTCTGGTGCGTAGTAATCTATGGGTGGCAATAGCAGGATTGTTGGCCAAGACAGCTAAGAATCTACGATGCAGCCGGAGAAGACGAGGTACATATGCGAAGAAATGCTCAGAGAGCTAAAGGAATGGACTCCATAAGGCTGAATAGGGAAATAGCCTACAAAGGTGACATCGGAAAGAGGCGACAGGATTTCTGTATCGACTATATAGAGAAGAAGAAGGGAATAATTAAGGAAATACAGGCTGACCAGGCTCAGGCGGCGGCAAAGGATGGCGAAACGATTACCTGTCCAAAAGGATGCACATACTGCTGTTTATTGTATATGCAGGCTAGCGTACAGGAATGTGAGGCGATAGTCTATCACCTCTACCACAATGAATCTGTCCTTGCCACTTTCCTTGATAATTATCGGGATTGGAGAAAGAGGTTGAGAAGAAATGGGGACATATTTAAGAAGTGCGCCCAGTCATGGCTTGATAAAAATGCCCCTGGAGCTGGCGCAGAAGAGTTTTGGGCTTTTGTGGAGGAGACGAAGCGGTATCAAGGGCAGAATATCCCTTGCCCTTTTCTGCATAATAACCTGTGTTTGATATACGAGGTTCGTCCGTTTACATGCGTTGGTACGGTTGCTTCTACTCTGCCTGAGTGGTGCAACCCCTCAAATCCGAATAAGCCCAAAATATATCAAAGTCAGACCTCTGCCGTAATTGATAAAACCTTTTATTATAAGGAGATTGACGGCGTCGTTCTGGCATTTGTGCCGATAATGGTGTATGGCATCCTGGAAGATGGCTACAAGATGCTTTCCATAGTTACAGGCTTGAAAGACTTGGAGAAAAAAGCATTGAAAGAGCCTCAGGTTAAGGCGGTTATGGAAAACTTCACCTAGCGCTTCCCTGGCAGGCGAGTGCAGTATATATTTGATGTGCATTGGTGAATAGCTCTATCAATAACAGCGAACGCTCTAAGCGGGGGAAGGTCTTCGGGCTTAACCCCAACGTCTTTTTCCTGGGGTTGGTCAGCCTGCTGACCGACATCAGCAGTGAGATGATTTTTACCCTCATCCCCCTTTTACTGTCCAATGTGCTGGGTGCGGCGACCACCGTTATCGGTTTCATCGGCGGCCTATCGGAGAGTGCCGATGCCATCATCAGGATTTTCAGCGGCTGGATAAGCGACCGCATGGGCAAAAGGAAACCCCTGGCACTGCTGGGTTATGGCGTTTCTACTTTGGCCAAGCCCTTTATGTACCTGGCTAGTAGCTGGGGTGCCGTGCTGGCGATAAGGTTCGGTGACCGGCTGGGTAAGGGCTTGCGCAGTTCGCCGCGTGACGCACTGGTGGCTGATTCTGTTGCCGCTGGGGAAAGGGGGCGGGGCTTTGGATTGCATCGGGCTATGGATACCGTTGGTGCCGCCCTGGGGTTGATAATAGCCGCCGTCATCATATATCAGGTGCAGGGTGGAGGGCTGGAGCTGGGGCTGGAGACCTACCACTGGCTGGTGCTGGTCGGCATCGTGCCGGCGGTGCTGGCGGTGCTGGTGCTCATATTCTTCGTCCGCGAAAGGAGAAGAAAAGACCAACCCAAGGATGATGCTCGGGTAGAAATAAAGCAGGGCAGTGATAAGGCTGGCTTTGACATTCGGTTCAAGATCTTTCTGGCGGTGATGGCTGTCTTTACACTGGGCAATTCCAGTGATTTCTTCGTCATCCTGCGGGCGCAGGACTTAGAAGCACCCCTCGTCCAGGTCACCCTGATGCTGGTTCTGTTCAATGTTACCTATGCCGCCGTCTCCTGGCCGGCGGGCAGGCTGTCGGACAGGCTGGGCAGGAAGCGTATTATCGCCATCGGTTGGGCTATCTATGCCCTGGTCTACCTCGGCTTTGCCCTGTCCACCAGCCTGTGGCAGATATGGCTGCTCTTTGCCGCCTACGGCATCTACTACGGCATCGTGGAGGGGGTGGCGAGGGCTTTTGTCGCCGACATGGTGCCTGCCGAGAAGAGAGGCACCGCCTACGGCTTCTATCACGGCGTGGTCGGGGTGGCGCTGCTGCCGGCAAGCCTCATCGCCGGCTGGCTGTGGGATGCGGTCAACCCGGCAGCACCTTTCTACCTCGGCGCCGGCTTAGCATTTTTAGCGATGCTGGGGCTTATGGGGCTGGTTAAAGAAAAGAGAATAAGTTGACAAATGGTATCATATATGATACCATAATTCTAACCTGAGGAGGCTAGAAAAATAAAAAGGAGGCGTAGCGAATATGAACGGGAGGTTGTTATGTTATGGCGAGAAAGCAAAAGCTTCTGGAGAAGGTGAGGGGAAATAAAAGAAACACCTCATTGGTAGATTTTGAAGCATTGATAAATATGTATGGGCATATTGAAGAGGGAAGAAAACACCCTAAAGCTATTATTGGAAATTACACCATGCCCTATAAGAGGGAAAAGCGAATGAAATCCTGTTATGTTCAAGACTTACTTGATATTATAGATAGTCAAAAAAATGGATAATACCATAAAAAGATAAGGGTAAACGATGAAGATAAAAAATATAGAAAAAGAATTAAATTATTATATGACATTGCCTTATAGTATTATTCTTGAAATGTGGGATGATGGAGAGGAACCTTATTGGGTTGCTAGAGTTATAGAACTTCCACACTGCTTGATACATGGCGATACCCCTGAGGAAGCTGTTGTAGAGATTGAAGAAGTAAAGAAGGATTGGATAAGGTCTAACTTAGAAAGAGGACTAAAGATACCCGGGCCAGTAATACGCAAGCATAGTGGACAAATCAGACTAAGAATTCCACCATCACTCCACAAGGTTATAGCTTATAGGGCGGTTATTGAAGGGGTAAGCCTTAATCAATATATGACAGCAGCTTTAGCTCAATCAGTTGGTTGCGCGGTGGATGTAACTAAGCCAAGAACCAGTAAAAGGGCATCGCTGGTTAAGAAATAATAAATCTCACCCCAAGTACCACATTATCAATAAGCCTTGTCTCGCCAATCTTCACCGCCAGTGAAACGAGCGCCGGCGTTTGTACTTCTTTTAGCTCTTCAAGGGTATCGTTATCGGCGATGGAGATGTAGTCAATGGTTGCCAGTGGCTCTTTGCCGATGAGCCTTGCCATCTCGTTACGCAGTTTTTCGGCGTCTTTTTCGCCATTGAACCAGAGCCCCTGTGCCAGCATCAGCGACCGGTATATAACGAGCGCCGCCTGCCTTTCATCAGCGCTGAGGTAGCTGTTGCGGCTGCTCATCGCCAGCCCGTCCGGCTGGCGCACCGTGGGCAGGGTAATCACCTCAAGGTTCATATTCATGTCAGCAACCATTTTCTTTATAACGATTGCCTGCTGGGCGTCCTTCTGCCCGAAGTAAGCCCTCGTCGGCTGGACGATGTTGAACAGCTTGGCGACCACCGTGGTGACACCGGCAAAGTGCCCCGGGCGGGAAGCCCCTTCCAGCCGACGGGTCAGCTTATCGACCTCCACGCGGCTGTCGAAGCGGGGCGGGTACATCTCATCCACTGAGGGCGCAAAGACAATATCAACACCCTCTTTTTCCAGCAGGGAAAGGTCTCCATCCAGGTCGCGGGGGTATCTATCCAGGTCATCGTTGGGGGCGAACTGGGTGGGGTTGACGAAGATACTGACTGCCACCGAGGCGTTATCGGCTCTGGCCTGGCGGACAAGGGATAGATGCCCTTCGTGAAGGTAGCCCATGGTAGGCACAAAGCCCAGCGGCTCGGGTAGCGATGCCCTGAGCCTTCTGAGCTCAGCGATGGTCTTGACAACTTCCATTTATATCTACCCCACCCCTCGAAGAGTCTTCGACCTTAGTCCCCCTCTCCTTCAAAGGAGAGGGGGAGATGATTATAAGAGGGGCGAAGCCCCTCTTTAACTCCCTTTGCAGATGATGTGCAATCAATAAAGGAATTATAGATTCCCGATATATAAAGCAAGTCTATTTCTTTAGTTCGGCGATGATGCTTTCGTCCATTGAGAAGCTCTGCGCTTTGGTGGGGAAACTGCCGTTTTTGACCTCGTACCGGTAGTCGGTGATGGCTTTTGACATAACGTCAGCCAGCTTGGCATATTGCTTGACGTGTTTAGGGACGAAGTCGGTAAACAGCCCTAACATATCGCTTATCACCAATACCTGACCATCGCAACCGGCGCCGGCACCGATGCCTATTGTGGGAATGCTTATTCTCTGGCTGATAAGGCTGGCTAGCGGGGCGGGGAGGGTCTCTAATACAATGGCGAAAGCTCCGGCTTCTTCCAACGCCTGGGCATCTTCTAACAGTTTTCTAGCTGCCTCCAGGCTTTTACCCTGCCTTCTATGACCGCCGAGCTGATGGATGGATTGGGGTGTAAGCCCGATGTGTCCCATAACCGGTATGCCGCAGTTGACAATGCTTGCTACCTTATCGGCAACACTGACGCCGCCCTCCAGTTTTACCGCCTGAGCACCGCCTTCCTGGATAAAGTGGGCGGCGTTGCGCAGGGCATCCTCGGTGCTAACATGGTAGGTCATAAAGGGCATATCGCCGATAACCAGGGCGCTCTTTACGCCTCTGGCGACAGCCTTGGTATGGTGCAGCATCTCCTCCATCGTTACCGGTATAGTGGAATCGTAGCCCAGGACTACCATCCCCAGGCTGTCCCCGACCAGAATCAGAGGTATACCTGCCTCATCGATTATCTTGGCGGTGGTGTAGTCATAGGCGGTGAGCATGGCGATTTTCTCACCCTTTTGTTTCATTTCTTTTATCTGATTGATGGTTACACGCATTTAAGACTCCTTTAGAAGTGCATTGTTTCTATAGCCCGTCTGGTTTCGACAATCATGTTCTGGTTGTTGACATAAACCAGTCTGGGTAGAAAGTTGATAGCCTCGCTATCTTCCACCTGGCAGTAGGCGAGGATGAGGATGATATCCCCCTTCTTTGCCAGACGGGCGGAAGCGCCGTTGAGGCAGACCTGTCCGCTTTCCCTCTTGCCCTCGATGGCGTAGGTGGTGAAGCGGGCGCCGTTGTTTAGGTTGAGTACCTGCACCTGCTCGTAGGGGAGGATGTCAGCCTCTGCCATCAGTCTCTTGTCGATGGTAATACTGCCCTCATAATCAAGGTTGAGGCTGGTGACGCGGGCACGGTGGATTTTACTCTTAAGCATTGTTCTCATATCCATATCTCCTGTTTGTATTACTTGCTCAGCATAGCTTCAAGCTCTTTAGCCTGTTTATCGATTATTTTTCCCTTTGCCCGGGCGATGGGGATGGTCTTGAGCCCCAGCTCCCGGTAGGTAGAAACCAGCTCTGGGGCTACTCTCTGTAGCGCCACGAGGTGCTTGTTGATAGTCCCGGTGTCACCCCGGGCGATGGGTCCGGTAAGGCACTGCGGGATGCCGATGGTATCAATATTGTTGATTGTCCCCCGTAGCAGTGGCATTAGTGCTCTGGTAGCCTGCTCCTGGGGGATACCGAAGGTCTGCCATAGGTCGGCGGCGAGCTTGACCAGGGTAACCAGGTAGTTACAGGCGAAGACCGCTGCCGCATGATAGACCACTTTATCGCCTGACTTTATCTCCACGCAGTGTCCTTCCATGGCGGTCGCCATATCCTTGAGTATGCCCAGCAGGGGCTCTTTAGCCTCAATGGCAAAGGTAGTTCCCGGTATATTATCCATAGCCTGCCGGGCAATGGCGAAGGTCTGCAGAGGGTGAAAGGCACCGACGAGCGCCCCCGCTTTCCTGGCTGGCTCAAGAATATCGGCTGAATCGGCGCCACTGCAGTGGACTACACTGTGCCCCGGATGCCACTCCACCTGAGCGGCAACAGAGGCAATGGCGTCATCGGGGGTGGTGATAAAGACGAGCTGGGCATTATCAGCAACCCCCTGGTTATCACCACAGGCGCGGCAGCCGTTTATAAGCCCGGACAGTTTTCTGGCTGAGTCTGTAGTGCGGCTGGATACAGCTACTACCGGATAACCTTTGCCGCTCAGACTGATGGCTAGAGCGGTAGCTACTGTTCCGGCACCGATGAAACCAATCCTGGGCATATCAGCCTCCATAAAATTAAGAACCTCCCCCGACACAGCAGAGAAGGTTATCAAAACTACTGCCGTCTCGGTCGTCTCCGATCCAAGCGACCTTTAATTTTATAATATGATTACCGGCTCACCGCCTGTTGGGTCGGTGGCTTGGGCTACAGGGTAATTTTAATGGGTATAGTGCCAGTGTGTCAACAATCTATTTATGGCGAAGCTCCTGGAACAGTTGGCGGCACAGGCTTTCGGTGATAGCTGGCGGGGACTTATGGAACAAGGTGGCGTGCAGGGGGGTAATGGAAATGTAGCCCTGCTCCAGCGCCCGGATGTCGGTGTTTTCATCTACATCCACGCTGAGCTTCTGGCGAAACAGCCAGTAGTATTCCCGCCGACCGTCGTGCCCCTCTTTTACAGTATCAATATGTGTCTGGTGGGCGCGCTCGGTAGCTTTTATACCTTTTATCTCGAACAGTGGCAGGTCGGGCAGGTTGATGTTAAGGAAGACGTCTGATGGCAGAGCACGGCTATTGATTTTTTGAGCCAGCAGTGCGGTTAGCCTGGTGGCATTGCCCAGATAGGGGCTGTTGGCGGTAGCAATTGAGACAGCGATGGCAGGTATACCACGCAGGTGGCCCTGTAAGGAGGCGCCTACCGTTCCCGAGATAAGGACGTCGTCGCCCAGATTGAGCCCCTGGTTTATGCCCGAAACGACCAGGTCTACACCACCGCTGACCAGCTTGCCCAGAGCCAGAATGACGCTATCGGAGGCAGTGCCATCAACAGAGTAGGCTTCCACATCCGGAACTACCGGATTTATTTTTTGGACTCTCAGTGGTTGGCGTAAAGTAACAGCGGTGCCAGTGGCGCTCTGCTCCCGGTCGGGGGCGACGACGACTACCTGGGCGATGCTCTTTAACTCCCTTACCAGTGCCCATAGCTCGGCAGAGGCTATGCCGTCATCATTGGTTACCAATATCTTCATAGGGAACTTCTTTGTCCAAAATTGGAGTTTAACACGATATAGGTAGACGCGACAAATAGCAGATGATTCTAACGGTCTGCTTGATGGGCCGGCGGCTATATGGTAATATGTCGCACCAGCTTGATAATCTCGCTTATATATTAAAAAGGAGGGATTAGTTGATAAGAAAGATATCGGATATTCTGGTGGAGAAAAAGCTGACCTACTCATTCGAGTTTTTCCCGCCAAAAACCGAAAAGGGGATGGAGAAGCTTTTTGAGGTTGCTGAGGTGTATAAGGATTTGCAACCGGACTGGTTTTCGGTGACCTATGGGGCTGGAGGGTCGACCAGAGGGCTTACCATGGAAATTGTCGACCGGTCTCAGAAGTGTTTTGATGTACCGACGATGCACCATTTCACCTGTGTTGGCCATAGTAAAGCTGAGCTGGCGAAGGTAATCGACGAGATGAAGAAGAGGAACATCAGTAATATCTTGGCTCTGCGGGGCGACCCGCCGGCGGGCGTGGAGCACTGGGAGCCGGCTCCTGACGGTCTGGAATATAGCTATCAGCTAATCGAGCTCATCCGGACGCACGGCGATTTCTTTAGCATCGGCGTTGCCGGCTTTCCTGAAGGGCATATTGATTGCCCCGACAAAAAGACCGATTCCAAACACCTGAAGATGAAGATAGATGCCGGTGGTGAATTCGTGATAACACAGATCTTCTTCGACAACAGGGACTATTTCGATTATATAAAGAGGGTGAGAGATGCAGGCGTTGCCGTCAAAATAATCCCCGGGATTCTTCCGATAACGGATTACAAGAAGTTAATAAGGTTCTGCGAGGGGTGTGGGGCGACCATACCCCAGAAGGTACACGATATCTTCAAGCCGATTGACGGTGATGAAGAGGCAACCTATAAAGCCGGTGTCGAGTTCGTCGTCGAGCAGTGCAACGGCTTGCTTGACGGCGGAGCGCCAGGACTGCATTTCTATGCCCTGAACAAGCTGGAGCCAGTGAGAGAGATACTGGCTAGGGTAAGGCGTTAGATATACCGGGTAGGGCTGTTCTATAATAGTACCGGTGAAGACCAGCGATTTCGATTACAACCTTCCTGTAGAGCTTATTGCTCAGACCCCGGTTGAGCCCAGGGATAGCTCCCGGCTTATGGTTCTCAATCGGGGTGATGGCTCAATAGAGAACTGTATTTTTTCCGAGATTACCGATTACCTGCACCCCGGCGACGTTCTGGTATTCAACGATAGCCGGGTAATGCCCGCCCGCCTCAACGGCAGGAAGGTCGATACCGGCGGTAAAGTAGAGATACTGCTTCTACGCCGCTCCGGTAACGGCCTGTGGCAGGCGCTGCTGAAGCCGGGGAAGCGGGTGAATACCGGTACCAGGATTGAAATAAACACCAGCCCCGAAGCCGATAACGCTCAGGCTATTACGTTGCTAGCAGAGATAGTTGGGGTAGTGGAGGGTGGGGTGAAGCTGGTGCGATTTTCCGATGAGAGCCTTCTGTCTGATGCGGGCAAGACGCCGCTACCGCCGTATATCCACACGCCGTTAACCGATGCCGGGCGATACCAGACAATCTACGCCGTTAAGAATGGCAGCGTCGCCGCACCCACCGCCGGGCTTCACTTTACCACGGGGCTGCTCGATGAGCTGGAAAGGAAGGGGATAGCCTGCCGCTTCGTCACACTGCACATAGGGCTGGATACCTTCCGTCCGGTAAAGGAGGAGGACCCGGAGAATCACCCTGTTTATTGTGAATACGGCTTGCTCGGTGAAGAAGTGGCCGGCGAATTAGTCAAGGCTAAGCGTGAGGGGCGGCGGATAGTCTGCGTCGGCACGACCACGGCAAGGCTTTTAGAGCATGTGGCAAAGGTTTCAGGCGAAGAATTAGAGCCGTTTGAAGGATGGGTGGATTTATTCATTTTACCCGGATATAAGTTCCACTTGGTAGATGCAATGATTACCAATTTTCACCTGCCCCGGTCGACGCTGCTAATGATGGTCAGCGCCTTTGCCGGCATAGATATAATCAAGCAGGCTTACAGTGAGGCGATAGAAAAGGGCTATCGCTTTTATAGCTTCGGTGACGCCATGTTTATCTTATAAAGCAGGATAGCCCTCTCTCTGGGCTGGACGGGTTCACTGTCGGATTAAGCTTATGTATTATAAGAAAGTCGTCTGGGTTATACAGAAGGTGCGGGAAAGGCCGTTTATCTTCTTCGCCCTTCTGCATGCCATACTTTTCCTGGCTGTTTCCGCCAACCTGGACCAGAGCGTCGGCAACTGCGGCGTAGAGCGACAGCTAGCCGTTAAGATACTGGATGGCCAGGTGCCGTATAGCGATTTCTTCAGTGAGTATCCACCGCTGGCTATTCTCAGTTTTCTGCTGCCAGCCTTGTTTTCTGCCACCCAGCCTGCATATGGCTTCTTATTTGCTCTGGAGATATTCCTTTTAGACCTGGCGGTGCTTTTCCTTCTGGCGAAGCTTGCTTCCCGTCTAAATATAAAAGTATGGAAAGTCTTTAGTATCTATACCCTGTGCCTGCTGGCTATAGGGCCTATAATAACCGGACGCTACGATCTATTGCCGGTTACCCTGGTGCTGTTAGCCCTTTATGCTTTTATATGCGGAAGAAATAAGATAGCCTGGGCGGTGCTGGCGCTGGGAGTTATGGCTAAGGTATACCCCGTCATTATAGCGCCGTTCTTTGTCCTCTACCTTTTGCGTTACCGGCAGTACCGGCGGCTGGCGCATGGTATTATAATCTTCCTGGCGGTAGCTCTGGTTATCAGCCTTCCCTGGCTGGCAATCGATGCCGATGGTTACTGGCAGTCTATAAGCTACCACCTGGAGCGGGGGCTTCACTCCGAGAGCAGTTATGGCTCGGTGCTGCTGGTGGGACAAATCCTGGGGCTGACCCAGACGACGGGGGAGTTCAGCTATGGCTCCTGGAACCTAAGCTCGCCGATGGCGGATAGCCTGGCTCGAGCATCGCCATACATTACCATTGGCCTCCTCCTGTTTGCTTATGCCCTGTACGCACGTCGGCTGTGGCGAGAGTCGAACGCCGTAGCACCCCCGGAAATGACCGGTAGGGCGGCGGAATCGTTGCTTCGCTATTCACTGCTGGCAATACTGATAATGTTGCTCGGTGGTAAGCTGTTCTCGCCGCAATTTATTATATGGCTTTGCCCTTTGCTGTCGCTGATTGTAGTGCGATGGCGTTATGCTTTGCTGGTGCTCTTCCTGGTTATTGGCGGCATAACACAGTATATCTACCCCCACCACTATCTGGAGTTTGAGTCTGTTGTCCCGCATCTCGTAGTTTTACTGGCGGTGAGGAATCTCTTGCTGGTGGCTATGGCTGTTATACTTCTCTTGCCGCTTCGCTCCCCACCAGAAAACGGGGAAGAACAAATTGGGGTAGGTAGCAGGCGTATATAAAGTATATAGATCTGATATTCTGGTATAGAGGAACGGTTTTCGAATTTACTCCCAGCGGAAGAGCTTGATAGCCAGTATCATGGATACCACCAGCCATGCGCCGAGAACGGCTACATCAAGCGATAGGGGATGCAATGGCGGTGATTCAACCATAATCTGGCGGAAGGCGTCTCCCAGATAGGTAAGGGGCAGGGCTTCTACGACCGGGCGTATGAAGTCAGGCATCATCTCGATGGGAAAGAATATGCCCGAAAGGAACATCATAGGGAATGTTATCAGGTTAATGATGGGCATAGCGCCTTCAACGGTCTTTACCCGGGCAGAGGCCAGATAGCCAATGCTGATGAAAGCCAGGGTACCCAGCATTATCACACCAAAAAGCAAGAACCAGTTGCCTACTACCTGGACATTAAAAAGCAAATAGGCGACACCGAGAAGAATTGTCGCCTGCAAAACAGTCAGCACCAGCCGGAAGGCGACCTGGCTGAAGACCACCGTGGAGCGGCGCAGGGGGGTGGCCCCCAGGCGTTTCAAGACCTTCTTTTCACGCCATTCCACCAGGGGGACAACGCCGAAGAAACCGGTCATCATTATGGACATGGCCAGGATGCCGGGAACAATGAAGTCTATGTAGCGCAGGTTCTGGGACAAAATGGATTCCTCGGCCAGCGTAAGCAGGATGGGCTGCTGGGTCAGCTGCCGGTTTATCTCGTTGATTGCCTCTCTTAAGACCGGCAGGATTATCTGCGCCGAGGTAGTCTGCGACGGGTCGTGATAGACGGTGATGGCGGCGGTGCCACCGGCGGCGATGGTGGCCTCAATGTCGGCCGGAATGACGACGACGGCATTTAAGTCGCCGTCTTCAAGGGCTGTTAGTTTATCGTTTAGCTCACCCTTGCTCAGTTCAAAAATGGGAATTTGGTCAAGGGCCTGGTAGATGCCTTCGCCTATGGCCGAGTTGCCGTTATTGACCAGGCCGATTTGGTAGTTTATCGGCTCGTCACCGCTGAAGACCATCCCGAAGATGCCGATGAATATCAAGGGAAAGGCAAAGGTAAAGAATACGGCCGTCTTGTCCCTGAAGAACTGCTTGAAATTGGCGATTACAAGTTTGTTAAAGGCTCTCATTCTCTTATCTTTCTGCCGGTTAGTTTAAGAAATACATCCTCCAGGGTGGCCTGCCGTACATGGAGGTCTTTCAACTTTCCGGTGAGGCCTTTCTTTTCGGCGAATTTAAGGGTGGCCGACATCGTGGTTGTTATATCATCAGAATAGATGACCACGTCATTTTCATCAATGGCCACGTTGGTGACTCCCGGGAGGGTTCGCAGCACCGCCTCGGGCGGCGGCGGCTCCAGCTCAAACTGGATGGCCTTTTCCTTAAAGTAGTGTTTTATCAGTTTCTGAGGGGTGTCCATGGCGATAATCTTGCCGTGGTCAATTATAGCCACCCGGTCGCACAGCCGCTCGGCCTCCTCCATGTAGTGGGTGGTCAGAAATACGGTCTTGCCCTGGCGGCGCATACGCTCTATTACCGACCACATTTCCCGGCGCACCTGGGGGTCCAGGCCCGTTGTCGGTTCGTCAAGAAAGGCTATCTCCGGGTCATTAATAAGGGCCATGGCCACCG